>JAPOXI010000037.1 GCA_026707185.1 Chloroflexota bacterium | reverse complement strand
GCACGTCGGGCTGGCGGTTGCAGATGTTGACGAAGTCCGGCTGCACGCTGGACAGGGCCTCGCGATAATCCCCAAACGCCTGCGGCGCCCCCAACTCATCCGCCTTCGCCCGAGCCGACTCCTCGTCGACATCCGCCACGGCCACCACGTCGACCTCCGGAACCAGTTGCCAGGCGAGGTCCAGGTCGTGTCCGTAGTTGCCCGCGCCCGTCGCTCCGATGATGACTGCCGTGTACATCAGGTTCGCTCCCAGTCTTCTGCCAACTGCGTTGGGCGAAGGATAGCGCCGGAGGCGTGGCCTTGGTCCGGTCGCCGGTCGTCGCTCCCCGCTCGCGGTTTAGCATCGGCCCGCTGGGACCAGCCGGTTCGGAGAAGTCGAGCGGTGCCGAAACAGTGCGTGGGTGGGCTGGAGCCGAAGCAACTCTGCATGGTGGTCTCCGCGCCCGGCGTTCGGGACATGCCCGACGCCGGCGTGCCGGCCGGCTATACGCTCCGGCCGTACCGAGAGGGTGACGAAGTAACCCTGGCAGCGGCTCTCCAGGCGGTGGGGTTCAGGGACTTTGGCGTGGATCGCGTGCTGGACACTCTTGCGGACTCGGATCGACGAACAGGGTCGGCGCTGGTGGAGTTTGAGGGAGGGATCGTGGCTTCAACGTTTGCGTCCCGGATGGCGAGCGATCAAGTCAGCCCGGTCACTGGGAAGCCGGGCGAACCGCAACGGCAAGGCGTGCTGGACTACGTGGCGACGCACCCTGACCACCAGGGCCGCGGGCTGGGTCGAGCTACCTGTACCGCCGTGTCGCGATACTTGGTGGCGCAAGGCTGCGAGATAGTGTCGCTGCTGACGGACGATTGGCGGCTGCCGGCCATCCGTTTGTATCTCTCGTTGGGCTTCGAGCCGGTGATGAACCGAGAGGACATGCCGGAGCGGTGGAGCGTGGTTATCAACGAGCTGGAGAAGCAGGGATATGCGCACGCTTAGGTTGGGTTTGGCGGGGCTTGGGCATGGGCGGACGCTGCTGCAGGCCAACTTGCCGGAGTTTGAAGACCTGCCGGTGCGGGTGACGGCGGTGTGCGACACGAATACCGAGTTGATGTCGTCGATGGCGGCGCAGTACGGGGTTGAGTGGACGACGAACGACTTTGACGCGCTGGTGGCTCGAGACGACCTGGACATCATCGGCATCTATACGCCCGGGCCGCTGCACTGCCAGCAGATCCTGGCGGCGCTGGATGCCGGAAAGCACGTAATGGTGACGAAGTCGATGGTGTATTCGATGGCGGAGGTGGAACAGGTCGTCGAGGCGGTGGACCGCACGGGGCTCGTCCTGCTGGTGACGCAGTCGCTGCGCGGCCGCCTCGACTTCATGGACGCAAAGCGGGCGTGCGACGCGGGCGAGATCGGCGAGCTGTTCATGGCTGAGGCGCATTACGTGCATGACCTGCGGCCGGTGTACCGGGCGACGCCCTGGCGGACGCAGATGCCGCAGGACCTGATCCTGGGCGGGGCCTGTCACCCGATCGACCTGCTGCGCTGGTTCATGGGCGACATCGAGGAGGTGCACTGCGTGGGTCTGCGCAGCGGGGTGGCGCCGGAGTACCCGCAGGAGGACTGCTTTTTCATCAACGTGCGGTTCACGAGCGGGATGGTGGGGCGGGTGGCGAATCTGCTGGGGATGGTGCATCCGCATGGCGAACGGGCGAACGGCCTGACGGTGTACGGCACGAGAGGAACGATCCGGGACAACGTGAAGACGCTGGACGCGAAGGGGGACCTGCCGCAGCGGGCGTATGTGACGGAGCTGCCGCCACATAGCGGGCACGCGGGCGAGATGATCGTGATGCTGGGGCACATGGCGGATTGCGTGCTGATCGGGACGACGCCGTGGGTGGGGGTGCGCGAAGGAGCGCGGGTGGTGTCGACGGGGTTGGCGGCGTGGGAGTCGCTGAGGACGGGGCGGGCGGTGAAGGTCAGGAACGAGTTTTAGGCCGTTTCGACTCGATACCGCCACGGATCGCGATACATCGGCGTCCCGAGCGGAAGACCCTCACCCCGACCCTCTCCCATTGGGAGAGGGAGCAAGAGGCCCGTTGCACCAGGTCAGGCAGTGGCCAGGCTGCGGGCGACGGCGACGGCCTGCTGGAAGACGTGGTAGTGGGCGCCGCCGGTGAGGAGGTCGTCGAGGCGGAGGCGGGGCCGGGTGGGCGGTGGGCGGCGAACGGCGACGTGGGTGATGGGGGCGAGGTCCGACTGGCAGTCGACGACGATGTCCTCGGGGGACGGCATGTGGGCGAGGTAGCGGCTGGTTGGGGCGCTGAGCCGGACCATTTCGATGAAGGCGTTGGGCGTTGATGACGGCTCGCAGATGACATCGACGGCATGGCCGTCGGACGCGAGACGCCAGCCGTGGGAGGTGCGGCGATCGAGTCGCCAGCCGAGGCGCGACGCCATCCAGCCGACGAGCACCAGGGCGGCGGCGTGGCCGCCGGGCGATTGCTGGACGGCCAGTTCGACCGACCTGACATGCTCCAGATCGATACGGGCGGCGGGCTGGTCAAAGGCCTGGGCAAAGGCCTGGCGCCAAGCGAGCAGGCGCAGCCAGAGGGCATCGGTGACGCGGGCGTGGTGGCTGCCGGTCACGATGTCGTGGAGCAGCGTGAAGTCGGCGGCCAGGTCGGTCATTGCGCTGGAGTCGACGAGGATGCGGTCGGCGATGTCGAGCATGTCCTCGAAGAGGTGGTCGTTGGTGGTTGCGGGGCCGTTCCACCAGACGACGGTGGGTATGCCGCTGGCGGACCAGCTGGCAGCGATGGCGGCCCCTTCCTCGAAGGCGCGGCCCTCAAGGGCGGCCGTCAGCAGCTCGCCGCGGATGGCGGATCCGCCGTCGGACCTGCGGGCCGACAGGAGTCCGACTCGTACGGGTTCGGGGCTTTGTGCGGTCGCGGGATCGTTGACGAGGGCGATGACGCGGCCGGGGTAGGCAGCGACGACGGGCTGGGTTTCGGCTTCGATTTCAGCCCAGGCGGTGGGTTGGGGATAGCGGGCGACGATGGTGGCGAGGAGCATCTGGGCGTTGAGCTCGGCGCCTGCATCGGCGGCCTGGCGGGCGGCTTGTTCGCGGAGGCGGGCGAGGGTGGGGAGGGTGTAGGCGAGGGTCGTAGTGAGATTCATCGTTGGCGGTGGGGAGAGATGCCGCGAACAAGAGAAAAGACGGGAACTCTATCGGCGGTCTTCCTGCGTTCGGGGATCCTGGAACGCCCGGAGTTTCGACCCTCACCCCAGCCCTCTCCCTGCCAGGGAGAGGGAGCAAGAGGCGAGGGATCCCCAATACGCATTCGAGTAGCGACGGCGCCGGTGGCGCTCACAGGCGGCGCCAGCGGAAGCCGTCGGCTCGGAGGAGGTCGCCGGCCTGGCGAGGGCCCCAGCGGCCGGCTTCGTAGGTGGGGAGGCGGGAGACGGGGTCGCCTTCCCAGGCTTCGAGGATGGGCATGACGGCGCGCCAGGCGGCTTCGGTCTCGTCGCGGCGGATGAAGAGCGTCTGGTCGCCGAGCATGACGTCAAGCAGCAGGCGTTCGTAGGCGTCGGGGGACTCCTCGGCGAAGCTCTGGCCGTAGCCGAAGTCCATGCGGACGGGGCGCACGCGCATGCCGAGGCCGGGCTGCTTGGCCTCGAAGGTGATGGAGACGCCTTCGTCGGGCTGGATGCGCATGGCCAGGACATTGGGCGGGACGCCGTCGGGGTTGGAGTCGCCGAAGAGGAGGTGGGGAACTTCGTTGAACTGGATGGCAATTTCGGAGGCGCGCTTGGCGAGACGCTTGCCGCTGCGCAGGTAGAAGGGGACGCCCTTCCAGCGCCAGTTGTCGATAAAAAACCGGGCGGCGAAGTAGGTCTCGGTGGTGGAGTCCGGGGCGACGCCGTCCTCGTCGCGGTAGGCGGGGACTTCGCGGCCGTCGACAAAGCCGGCGCCGTAGGAGGCGCGCATGACGTTGCTGGCGACCTGGTCGGGTTCGAGGTGGCGCAGGGCGCGGAGGACCTTGACCTTTTCATCGCGGATGGAATCGGCTTCGAAGTCAACGGGCGGCTCCATGGCCACGAGGGCGAAGAGCTGCATGATGTGGTTCTGGACCATGTCGCGCAGGACGCCGGCTTCCTCGTAGTAGGTTCCGCGACCCTCGAGGCCGACGGATTCCGCGACGGTGATTTGCACGGAGTCGATGTAGCGGCGGTTCCAAACCGGTTCGAAGATGACGTTGGCGAAGCGCAGGACGAGGACGTTCTGGACGGTTTCCTTCCCCAGATAGTGGTCGATGCGGTAGATCTGCGATTCGTCGAAGACATCGTTGGCAATGGCGTTGAGGGCCTGGGCGGTGGCGAGGTCGCGGCCGAAGGGCTTTTCGATCACGATGCGGGTGTCGCCGGGGCCGCGGTTGAGGCCGGTTTCGCCGAGCAGGCGAATGATCTCGGGGAAGAGGCTGGGCTGGGTGGCGAGGTAGAAGATGCGGTTGCCGCCGGTGCCGTGGCGGGTCTCGATTTCGGCGAGCTCGCGTTTCAGGTCTTCGTAGCCCGCGTGGGTGCTGAAGTCGCCGCGGACGTAGTAGAGGCCCTGCTGGAAGGCGCTCCAGAGCTCCGGGTCGGGCGTGCCGGTTCGGGAGAAGCTGGTGGTGGCTTCGAGCTGCCGGGCCCGGTAGCTCTCGTCGTCCATCGGACGGCGGCCAAGGCCAACGACGGCGAGGGAGGACGGGAGAAGGGCGTTGCGCTCGAGGTTGTAGAGGGCGGGGATGAGCTTGCGGGCGGCGAGGTCGCCGGAGCCGCCGAAGATGATGAGGGTGTGGCCGGGCGGGGCCTCCTGGAATGACAGGCCTTCACGTAGCGGATTGACTCCAAGCGCGGCGTCTAAGGCCTGGCCGTTCGTGCTCATGGGAAATGCTCCGTCAAGCGGAAGTGATCTGGTCCAGGGCGGTGCGAAGGGCGGAGGCCACGGTATCGAGGTCGGTAGCCGAGTCGCTGAGATGCAGGCGGAGGCGGCGGCGTTCGCGGGCGGCGAGGGACTCCAGGTCACCGATAGCTTGAGCGTCGATGAGCGTGCCGAAGGTGTAGCCGCGGCCGGGGACTTCAACGTCGTCCCGGCGGCCGGCGGTGATCTGCAGGAACACGCCGGTGTCGGGGCCGCCCTTGTGTAGCTGGCCGGTGGAGTGGAGGAAGCGGGGACCGTAGCCAAGGGTCACGGCACGACGAAGGGCGTCGCGAAGCAGGGCCTGGATGGTGCGCAGGCCGGCGTCGTGGGCAGGCGTGCGGTCGACGTAGGCCTGGATAGAGATGTAGTCGTCCGGGCGGACGGAGCTAAGCCAGCCGGTGAGGGCGGCAGTGAGGTCGGGGGCCTGGCTGCCGGCGGCGAGCACGCCGTTGGCGCTCGGGCCGTCGGGAATGTCGAAGGGCGCGCCGGAGGCAGTGATCTGGCCGAGGACGCGATCCGTGTTGTCCTTGCTCTCGGCGACGCTCGGCTGGTCGAATGGATTTATGTCAAGCAGCGAGCCGGCGACCGCCGTGGCGACTTCCCAGGTGAGGAAGTGGGCGCCGAGATCGTGCGGATCGTCCAGCGGGAGGGTAATGACCGGGTGGCCAGCTTCGGCGAGGGCGTCGAGGCGCGCGGCGCGGCCGTTGTCGGGGTCGCCGGCGAGGGCGAGTTCCACGAAGACTCGATCGTTGTCGTAGACGCCGGGGTCGCCCAGCGGCTCGCCGTCGACCGGCGCGATGCCCTGGCCTTCCTTGCCGGTGCTCTCGGCGACGAGCTGCTCAACCCAGGCGCCCACGGGCCGGAGGGAGGCGGAAGGGACGAGGGTGAGTTTGTCCCTGCCTGTCCCGGCGAGTGCTCCGAGCGCCACGCCGACGGTCACGGGTGGGTTGGTGTTGACCGAGGAGTTGGCGGCGGAGGTCTGACCGGCGGCGATTGCGCGGTCGAGTAGCGGCTCAAGATCGATGCTGGCTAGAGCCGCGGGGACGAGTCCGAAGAAGGAGAGGGCGGAGTAACGACCACCGATGTCGGGCGGGTTGAGGAAAACGCGGGCGTAGGCGTGCTCCTGCGCGAGCGAGGCGAGGCTGGTTCCGGGATCGGTGATGGCGACGAAGTGGCGGCCGGGCGTCGCGGCGCCAGCGGCGGCGTAGCGCGACCAGAAGTATTCGGCGAGGGTGGCGGTTTCCAGGGTTCCGCCTGACTTGCTGGCGACGATGAATAGCGTCCGGTCAAGGTCAAGACCGGATTCGACGCGGCGGATGGCTGCGGGGTCAGTGGTGTCGAGGACGGTCAGTTGGGGCGAACCCTCGGCCTGCGGGATCACGGTGGCCATGACCTCGGGCGCGAGGCTGCTGCCGCCCATGCCGAGGAGGACCACGTCGTCGACCTGTTCGGCAATCTCGGCGCTCCAGGCGGTGAGGTCGTCAACGCCGGCTCGCATGGCTTCGGCCACGCGCAGCCAGCCCAGGCTGTCGGCGATCTGGTTCTGGACGAGGGGGTTCTGGGTCCAGAGGGAGAGATCGGCGGCCCAGAGACGTCGGGCGACGTCGTTGGCCTGGGCGCGATCCAAGGCTTCGGCCACGGCATCAGTCGCCGGGCCGAAACGAGCGGTAGGACCCTCGCCGGACATTGCCGCCTCAGTTCCTGGCTAGGAGGCGAGCGCCCCCGCCTTGGCCTCCAGGTCTTGCAGGAGGTCGTCGTACGAATCGATGAACTTCTGGACGCCCTCGTCCTGAAGCTGGTCCATGACGGCGTCCAGGTCGACACCCAGCGCGGCCAGCCGTTCGAGGACACCGCTCCAATAGTCGGGGTCGCTGCTTACGGTGGGCTGCACCTCGCCCTGCTCGCGGAAGGCGTCCATGGTGACCGAGGGCATGGTGTTGACGGTGTTGGGGCCGATGAGTTCGTCCACGTAGAGGGTGGGCGGGTACTCGGGGTTCTTGGTGCTGGTGCTGGCCCAGAGGGGGCGCTGGGGTTGGGCGCCGTCGGCGGCGAGGGCCTGGTAGCGCTCGGAGGCGGAGATCTCCTCGAAGATCTCGTAGACGGCCTTGGAGTTGGCGATGGCGGCCTTGCCGAGGAGGGCGCGGATTTCGTCGGCGTCATCGGCGCGCTCCGCCAGGAGTTCCTCCAAACGAGCGTCAACGGCGGTGTCAATGCGGCTGACGAAGGTGCTGGCCACGGAGGCGACGTCGTCCACCGGCTCGCCGGCGGCGGCTCGGTTTTCGAGGGCACTGAGATAGGCATCGACCACACCGCGGTAGACGGCCTGGGCAAAGATGAGGGTGATGTTGACGTTGACGCCTTCGGTGATCAGGGTTTCGACGGCCGGCAGGCCGGCGGGCGTGGCGGGAACCTTGATCATGAGGTTCGGGCGGTCGACCGCGGCGACCAGGCGGCGGGCTTCCTCGACCGTGCCCTCGGTGTCGTGGGCCAGGCGCGGGGAGACTTCCAGGCTGACGAAGCCGTCGGTCATGCCGGACTCGTCGAAGACCGGGCGCAGCACGTCGCAGGCGGAGGCGATGTCGTCAACGGCGATGGCTTCGAACATCTCCTCGGGCGAGAGGCCCTGGGCACCGAGACGGCGGATGTCCTCGTCGTAGGTGTCGCTGCCCTTGATGGCCTCCTGGAAGATCGTGGGATTGGAGGTCATGCCGCGGACGCCCTCTTCGGCGACCAGGCGGGCGAGTTCTCCCGAGTCGACCAGGTCCCGGCTGAGGAAGTCCAGCCAGACGCTTTGACCATGCGCATGCAGTTCGTGCAGCGGGGTTTGAGACATCGAAACCTCCGGGGCCTGAGCAACGGTGATCGGCCGAGGTCGATCGTGCAAGCGCGTGCCTTACACGAATACGTCTGCTGCGGCAATCGTACCAATGGGCCCGCAGGCGGGACCCGGTATTGAGCGTTGACGTCGGGCTGTCTGAATGAGGATGGAATCGCACGCTCGGTACACGACGCCAAAGTCGTGGCGACCGCGGCATGCCGCGCAGGATGGGAGTTCGGGGTGAAGCAAGCGCCACCTGAGCGTCGCTTCGGGACCAGTGCCGCCGGCTTCGGAGACTCTCGGATAACCCCTCGCCGGCAGCGATGGAGCGTCGTCAGCAGCAGCCGACGCCCAAGGTATCCGGGGCGGCGTAGCCGAAACCGATCGGAAGAACGACCAACGCCATGGCCATGAGCCCAACCAGAATGAGGGCGCTCACCCGGACTGACGGCCAGAACGAGCCGCGCCAGAATCGCGACGGCGGGCCCGTGAGCCCACGCCACACAAGCGTGGCGACAAACAGCCACAGGTAGGCCGTGAGGACGATGTCGCCAATCAGAAACAGTCGTCGCGGGTCACGCACGAGCAAGTCGCGAACGATTTGCGCGCCTGTGCCGATGGAGTAAACCCCCATGGCGAGCTGACGCCCGCGCGGCACGCCGTCCACGAGAACGTCACCATGGGGGCCGGCGCTGTCACCCATCAATCCGAGATGTACCCGAGGTGGAGACTCGCCGACGATCACCAGGTTGTAGAGGTCACCCTGACTGCCGCGGACCGGTTCGAAGGCAACGCGATTGATCTTGGGGCTGGACCGGTTCCCGCGCACCACGGCTCTCGTCCACGTCGGAGGCCCGCCCTCGGCGGGCGCCAGGCTCACGCGAATTGTGGCAGGGGCGCCCTTCCCACCAGGGTCCTCGGCGTAGCCCCAGAGATCCAACGCCGACGGATTGCCGAGGTAGGTCTGCAACGGCTGCTCAAGTCGCGAAATGGGGCCTGCGTAGGCGTTGGGTCGCATCCAGCCGGCTTCCTCCCATTCGTAGTCCGCGAGCAAGGCGGGAACACTTGCGGCGATCGCAGCTACCGTGACTCCGAGGACAGCCCAACGCTCGATCGGCTTCCGTTGGCGCCGCCAACCGTCGACGATCACGGTGTGGCGCGTTACGAGCGCTTCGAGGAAAACCACGACCAGGATCGCGCCGGCCATGATCTCGGACGCGTCGTCAAGATATGTCCCCCACCAGTGCGTCGTTCCGTACAGCACGCCGAAGCCGTCGCGAAGGATCGCGCCCAGACCAAGCGCAACCGCCAGCGCCGTGAGCAGCAGAAGCGCCGGCTGCTGGCGTAGCGAGGAATACAAGACCCATCCCGACAGCGCGGCCAATGGAGCGGTCAGCACCACGCCCGTGGCCGCCCAACGGATGCCGGTCGGCAGGCCCGCCAGGTTCAGTCTCGCGAGCAGCGCCTCCGATAGCTCCCATTGCCTGGCCGTGTCCTTGATGCTTGCGACTTCTTCCCAGGCAACGAGCGCCGCGAAGAGCGCGACGGCGACCCAGCCGAGACTCCACAGCCGGCGAGAGCGCGTCGCTGGGGGCGGCGGGCGGACCAACTGCGCCGCTGCCAGAACCGCCACCGTCACCCAAAGGCCACTCGCATACCAGTTGGCCGCGGACTGCTCGTTGTCCAGGTTCAGGTGCTCGAACCACTCGTAAAACCCGGGCCACAACCAGCCGGACGCAAAGAAGGCCAGGGGCAGGGTGAGCGCGACGTTGCCGGCCAGGAAGAGCGCGCCGACCCAGGCCCGGGTCCGCGGATGCCTCACCGAGCGCGTCCTGACCACGAGACGCTTGGCGTGTGCATCCAGTTGCCCAGACGGGCCGCCGCGAGTGCCCATCGGACCAAGGGCGCAACAGTCGCGGTTACCGGCACTGCCAGAACCCGAATGCACGGGGAAGCGGACGCGACGCCGCCCCCAGGGCAAGCCGTCGAAATCGCCAGTGTTGGCTAGGGGCTGCGGCGCTCGCCACGCTCGAGGGCCTGGACTTTGCGGAGGCGGCGAACGTAGCGCTCCTCGTAGTCGGCAAACTCGGCGCCGAGGAAGGCATCGACGAGCTCCTCAATGAGCGAGAGCCCGACGATGCCGGAGCCGAGGCAGAGGATGTTCATGTCGTCGTGCTCGACGCCCTGGCGGGCGGAGTAGGTGTCGTGGCACATGCCGGCGCGGGCGCCGGCGATCTTGTTGGCGGCAACGCAGGCGCCGACACCGCTGCCGCAGACAATGATGCCGCGGTCGGCCCGGCCGGAGGCGACGGCCCCGGCGACGGCAGCGGCATAGTCGGGGTAGTCCACGGACTCATCGGAGTGGGCGCCGAAGTCGATGACGTCGCAGCCGGCGGCGCGCAGGATCGAGACGAGATCGGACTTGATTGCAAAGCCGCGGTGGTCCACGCCGATGGCGACGTTCATGGGTGTCTCCGGGGAATGGCCGTGCCCGGGGGCAGTTTCCGCGACCGGGGCATCGTTTGCACGTCCGGCCGGTACTCAACGGGCCTCAAGGCCACCTATCCCGGCCATGCGCTGGTAGAGCCGACGCTGACGGGCGCGGGCCTCCTGGTACAGGGCGTGGTGGTCGAGGTTCGGTTCGAATGGCTGATCGCCTTCGTGTATCTCGTTAGCCGGGAAGGGATGACCGAGGGACTGCAGTGCCCAGATCGCGGCTCCGCGGCTGGTGGGTTCGGCAACGGCGGAGCGGATGACGGGACGGCCGAGGACATCCGCAAGGATCTGGGTCCAGCGGTCGGATCGCTGGAGCGCGCCGCCGGAGACGTGAACGACGTGGGGTTCGCCGATGACAGGAACGAGCAAGTCGTAGATGGCGGCCAGGCGGTAGGCGACGGCTTCGATGCCGGCCAGGAGCAGGTCGGCGGGCCGGGTGTTGAGGCGGGCGCCGTGGATGGTGGCGCGGGCCGAGTCGTCCCAGCCGGGACTGCGTTCGCCGGCGAGGAAGGGCAGCACGGTGAGGCCGTGGCCGTCAGGCTGCAGGGGGGCGACCACGTCATCGGGGTCGTCACCGCGAACGCCGCTCAGAATGTCGCGCAACCAGGCGACGACGATGCCACCGTTGCTCTCCGCGCCGCCCAGCAGCGAGCGTGCGCGGTCGACGCGGTATTCCCAGAGGCCGGCGGGGACGGAGCGAACCGGGCCCGGCACCAGGGCACGGACGGCGGCGCTGGTGCCGATGTTGAACACGATGGCGTCGGCTTCGGCGGGGGCGGTGCCGAGGTTGCTGCAGAGGCCGTCGCCGAGGGCCGGGTACCAGGGAATGTCGGCGAGCGTGGGCCAGCGTTGGCGCCAGGTTTCGGCAAGACCTCGCAACGGCTCACCGGCCGGATCAATGGCGCCGAGCGAGTCGGGATCGACGTTGAGGGCGCCGAGGGTGGCGAGGTCCCAGTTCAGTTCTCGCCTGTTCAACATGCCTGACCACGCGGCGAGGCTGAGCCCCAGGCCGCAGGGACGTCCGAACAGGCGCTGAAAGGCAAATTCGCCGAAGGTAATCCAGCGGGCGACCCGGCGGACGACGTGCGGCTGGGTGCGGCGCAGCCAGCGCAGGCGGGCCGGCAGGTAGCTGGCGTGAATGGGCGTGCCGGTGCGGTCGTAGCAGGCGGCCACGTCCCACTCCTGGCGGAGGTCGGCGGCGTCGGCGGCGCAGCGGGTGTCGGCGTAGGTGTACACCGGAGTCCGCGGCTCGCCGCTGGCGTCGACGCCAAGCACGCTGGACGCGAATACGCTGGCGCCCACGCCCTGCATGGCGTTGGCCTGCGGCCCGAGGCGCTGGAGGGCGACGTCGATGGCCTGGGCCAGGCGGTCGAACAGAATGTCTGCATCGATCTGGACGCCGCCATCGGGCGTGGTGTCGAAGCTGGAGGCGATTTGCGCCACGCTGCCGGGGATCGGTGAGCCATCGGTGGTGTGGGCGGTGGCGCGGACCGAGGAGCTGCCGACATCGATGCTCAGAACCAGAGGCGATCGGCTGACCGAAGGCTCACTCGCCACGACGAGATTCCAACGCAGGCGGCGCGGCGCCAGTTTAGGGCGGGAGCCTCCCTATACTTCCCGGCGCCCAGCCGCGGCGGAGCGACACGCGTGATGACCCGAGCGTGCGACCTGCTGGTGGTGGGGGGTGGTCCGGCGGGTGCGGCCGCGGCGATCGCCGCACGTCGGGCAGCGCCGGAGCTCGACACGGTCGTGCTGGACCGGCAGACGTTTCCCAGGGACAAGGCGTGCGGCGACGGCCTGGGACCGGGCGTGGTAGCGCGCCTGGCGGACCTGGGCGCCACCGAGATCGTGCGAGAACGCCGTCCGGTCGAGCGACTGAAGATTGTTGCGCCGTCGGGCGCCGAGGTCGTGGGCGACCTGCCGGCCATCGGCACGAGCGCGCGGGGCTACGTGGTGCCGCGGGCGGAGTTTGATGACGCGCTGCTGATGCGCGCCCGGGATGCAGGCGCCGAGGTGTTAACCGAGAGCCGGCTCGAGGGTTTGGCGACTCCCGATGAGGGGCCGGTTCGCGTCACGTCGAGCGGGTCGAACGAATCGGTATCCCTTGAGGCACGGGCCGTCATCGCCGCCGATGGGGCGCGGTCGGACGTGCGGCGACTGTTGGGTCTGGCCTACAACGACCCGACGCACACGGGCGTGGCGATTCGGGCGTACGTGGAGCGGCCCGGCGGGTTCGAGCACATGGCGTTCTACTTCAAGCGGGAATTGCTGCCGGCGTACGGCTGGGTTTTCCCGATCGACGAGCGGGGCGCCAATGTGGGGGTGATGATTGACGCCGACCGCTTCCGACAGCAGGGGCGGAGCCTGCCGGAACTGCTGCGCGACTTTCTCCAATCCAGCGGATACGAGGCCCTGGAGCCGCAGCGGTCGCGGGCCTACATGTTGCCGTTCGCCAGCTACGTGCCGCCGCTGGAGCATGGCCGGGTGGCGCTGGTGGGCGATGCGGGGTCGATGATCAATCCGTTCTCGGGCGAGGGGATCGCCTACGGAATGGCTGCGGGAATGGAGGCGGCGACGCGCGCGGTTCGGGCGTTACGGTCGGGACCCGGCGGGCGGCCGTTTGAGGGGTTCGACGGCTGGTTCCGGCAGCGGTTCGGTGAGCACTTTCGGGCCTCGGCGCGAGCCAAACGGCTGGCGCAGCGGGCCTGGATCGCCGACGTTGGCGTACGGGCGGCGCGGCGACGGCCGGAGTTTGTGCGGGAAGGGATCGAACTGCTGGTGGGCGAGGGGACGGCGCTGTCGTGGCGGAGCCTGGCGCGGTTGTTGGTGCACGGGCGGGCTTAAGAACCGCCAGCGGCCAGAGGCCCGAGATTGCCAGGGCGGGACGGAAGACTCAGGTCACGGACGCTTCGCTGGTGTTTCGTCCTCGCCGTTCGTTGAGACGGCGGGGGACACGTCCCCGGCGCTTGACGACGCATCGCGGACCGTGGCCGAGTCATCGGCACCCATTGTCGTGTCAGCCCGAGCGGCTGCCTCCTCAGAACCCGCGACGTCCGCGCGCGCCCTGGGAGCCAGTGCGCTGGTTGGGGGCTCGGTGTGGTCAGCGCGTAGGCGGTCGCCGATTTCGGTGAGGGTGGCATCGACGCGCTTGACCACGGCCTGGGTTCGCTCGTGCCTGAGGGCGTCGTCGACCCGGTTCATGGCCTTGTCGCCAAACGTGGCCATCTCGTCGCGAAGCCGGCGGGCCTCGTCACTTTCGAGGCCGGCCTCAACGCGAGACTTTGCCTCTGTCAAGCGCTCACGGACTTTTTCGCCACGTTCGCCGCCGACCTCATCGCCGACGCGCTTGATCAGGCCGTCGAGACGGCGCCCCCAGCCCTTTGCGTCTCTGTCCTCCGGACTCACGGCGTCACCTCGTTCGACGGGATTCTCAGTTAGAGCTTACTGCGGCGGCTCGTGCTACCGTCGCGCCGCCGGACCCTGGAGTCGTCGCCCATGAGCATGCCGCGCCGTATCGCCGTTATTGAAGTCAACCACTGGCATTCCACCTACGACGCCGCCTATCTGACGGTTCTGCAGAACCTGGACCTGGACGTGGAGCTGGTCGGGGTATCGGACAGCGATGCCGCGATCGCGGAGGACCGGGCGCGCCGGTACGAAACAACGGCTTTTACCGACTATCGCGAGATGATTGACGCGACGAAGCCGGAGTTCGTGATCGCCCTGGGACGGCACGTGGAAATGCCGGAGATCGCGGGGTTCCTGATCGAGGCCGGTATTCCATTCATGATGGAAAAGCCGATGGGGACGAGCGCGGGCGTTGTGAGCGGGCTGGCGGACCTGGCCGAGGCGCGGGGCGCCTGGGTCTCGGTGCCGTTTCCCAACCGGCAATCGCCGTGGGCCGAGAAGGCGCGGGAGATGATCGCGGCGGATGAGTTTGGGCCGATTTCGCACATCGTATTTCGGATCATCCGGCCGACCATGCAGCGTTATGTCGAGTGGGATTCGCCGTGGATGCTGGACCGGTCGCAGGCGGGCGGGGGCGCGCTGACGAACTTGGGCGGCCACGGGATGGACATGTCGAGGTTTCTGCTGGGCGAGGACGTACAGGTGGTGTCGGCGGTGATCAGCAACATCGTCCACGCGTCGGAGGTCGAGGACTACGCCCTGGCCACGCTGCGCAGCTCGAGCGGGACGCTGGTTCACGTGGAGGTGGGCTACACGATGCCCACATGGCCCGCGAACGAGTCGGACTCCGAGATGAAGGTGGCGGGTGCCAACGCCATGCTGCAGGCGGTTCCCGACGGTCTGCAGATCCTGGCCCCGGGACGGAACGAGCACCTGGACACGCCGGTGACCGTGCTGTCGGCCTATCCGGGATTCGTCCGGGATTGCCTGGAACGGGTAGGGCGCGGCGACCCGCCGGCGATCACGCCGCGGGACTGCGCAAACGCGGTGCAGCTGATCGATGACTCGTACCGGGCGGCCGGACGGGTCTAGTTCGGCTTCGTCCTACGGCTCCAGCCGGCGGACAATGGACAGGCTGCCGGCGGCGGAGGTCCTTGGGTCATCCAGTGCCATGTTGACTTCGACGCTTACGGGGCCGTCGTAGGGCGATTCGACGACCGCACGCAGGGCGTCGCTGACCCAGGCCTCGTCCTGGACCCCTTCCAGCAGGCCGAGGTGCAGGTCGCTCCGGGCGTCGTTGTCGTTGACGTGGACGTATTGGAGGCGGTCGCCGGCGGCCTGGATGGATTCGGCGACGGATTCGCCAGCGATCTGGTTGTGGCCGACGTCAAGCAGCATGTAGAGGTTGTCGTGGCCGCAGGCCGTGATGAAGTCGAGCGTCGCGCGGACGGTGGGGAGGCCGCGGCCGGGGAAGTGCTCGATACCGAGACGGATTCCGGCGCGCCGGGCCTCGTCGGCCAGCGTTAGGGCCGATTCGCGGTAGGCGGCGAGCGCCGGGGCGTCGGGCGTGGCGGGGGGCGCGAGGTAGACGTCGGGAATGCCGAGGCCCTGGGCTTCGCGGATGCCGGTCTGGACGTGGTCCACGGCGATCTGACGCGCCGGCTCGGAGGCTGCGTCCAGCAGAGCGCCGTCGGGCATGAGGTGGGCCACGGCCATGCAGGTGACTGGAAGTGTGCGTTCGGCGTCAGGGAGCGTGCTGTAGCCGGGGCGGACGTCTACCGATTGGAACCCGGCGTCGGCGGCGAACGCGGTGGCGGCGGCGGGGTCGTCGGGCAGGCCCCAGAGGCAGAAGGCGACGTGCAAGCTCATGGGCGGAAGTTTCTCACGCGTCGCTCGCCGTCGCGGCCCAGCCGAGGGTGCGATCAACGGCGCGGCGCCAGGTAGGACGGTCGATGGCCAGGACTTCACGGCCCGGCTCGAAGAGCGTCGGCGCGGGACGGAGCGAGCGCAGCTCGTCAACGCTCGACCACACGCCGTGCGCCAGACCCGCCAGGTAGGCCGCGCCCAGTGCCGTGGTCTCGATATCCGCTGGCCGGGCAACGGTACGGGCGGCACTGGCGGCCTGGAGTTGCAGGAGCAGATCGTTGGCGGCGGCGCCGCCGTCGACGAACAGTTCGCCGGCCAGTGGCGGCATGAGCTCCAGGACGTCCTGAACCTGGTGGACGATGGCTTCGAGCGAGGCGCGGGCCAGGTGGGCCGAGGTGACCCCGCGGGTGAGGCCGAGGATCGCACCGCGGGCATCGGGATCCCAGTACGGCGCGCCGAGACCGGTGAAGGCGGGAACGACGACCGCGCCGCTGGTGTCGGGAACGGCGCGGGCGAGGGTTTCGATCTCAGGGGCCGACTCGATCAGGCCCAGCTCGTCGCGCAGCCATTGCACCAGGGCGCCGCCGGTGAACACGCTGCCCTCGTAGGCGTAGGTGAGGCCGTCGGGGCGTCCGAGCGCCACTGTGGTCAGTACGTGTTCGATGTCCGGTGGACGCGTATCGCCGGCGTGCTGGAGGAGGAAGCAGCCGGTGCCGTAGGTGACCTTGGCAGCACCGGGCGCCACCGCGAGGTGGCCGAAGAGGGCGGCCTGCTGGTCGCCGGCGATACCGCTGATTGGAGTCCCGGGGGCGACCGGGGCGTCGGAGCCGGTGACCGCGCACTGGCCGATTGAGGGCACGATTTCGGGTAGCGCTTCCCGGGGAACGCCGAACAGCTCCGTGAGTTCGCACGACCAGCGGCCGCTCTGGAGATCCATCAGCAGGGTTCGGGAAGCATTGGTGGCATCAGAAACTTGCGCGCCGCCGGTCAGGCGGGCAATCAGCCAGGCGTCGACGGTTCCGAAGCGCAGGCGGCCGGCGTCGCGAGCCGCGGCGACCTCGGGCACGTGGTGCAGCATCCAGGCGTATTTGCCGGCGCTGAAGTAGGGGCTGGGACGCAATCCGGTGAGGGCCCGGATCGTAGCGCCCTTGCCGTCGGCCTCGAGTTCGGCCATTGCACCGGCGGTTCGAACGTCCTGCCAGACGATGGCCGGGCCAAGCGGTTCGAGTGTGGCCGAGTGCCAGGCGACGGCGGTCTCGCGCTGATTGGTGATACCGATCGCCGCAACCGGCCTATCCGGAGCGGCGACAATGGCCTGCCGGGCGGAGCGCTGGACACCGTCCCAGATCTGGTTGGGGTCGTGTTCCACCCAGCCGGGACGCGGGTAGCTCTGATCGACCGGTGCGTAGGCGCGGCCGACGATGCGGGCGTTCTCGTCAATGACCAGGGTCGTTGTGCCCGTGGTGCCCTGATCGATGGCGAGAATCAACGCAGCGTCAATCGGCAGGCTGGCGGGGCAGGCGTACGGTAGCATCGGCGCCGCGCGCCCAGAGGGCCGCGAAAAGGGGGGCGAGTGGTCCTGAGCGATCGGGCTCTACGCGAGGCGATCGCGTCAGGCCGTCTCCACGTCACTCCGCTCGACGAAACGGCAATTCAGCCATCGAGCATCGACTTGCGTCTGGGTGCACGGTTCCAGGTCTTTGTGAATCAGACCGAGACGCACATCGACCCGCGGTTGAACCAGCCGGACCTGACCAAGACCGTCGAGGTCGACGACGGCGCCAGTTTCGTCCTCCACCCCGGCGAATTCGTCTTGGGCGGCACCGTGGAAACCATCCAGATGTCGGACGACCTGGTCGGCCGCATCGAGGGCAAGAGTTCGCTGGGGCGGTTAGGCTTGATGGTGCACAGCACGGCGGGCTATGTAGATCCGGGCTTTCGCGGCAGTTTGACGCTGGAGTTGTCGAATCACGCCAACTTGCCCATCCTGCTGTGGCCCGGCATGCGGGTCAGCCAACTGTCGGTCATGCAACTCACGAGCCCGGCGGAGCGCCCGTACGGGTCGCCGGGACTGGACAGCAAGTATCAGGACCAGCGGGGATCGACCCCCAGCCGGTCGCACCTTGGATTCGCCTAGCCGCATTGCCGGCATGGTTTAGGAGCACGCAATGGCAGAAGCCGCCGATCAGCCCGCAACAGCCACCGGCAGCGAGGAGCCTTTCCTCGAATCGTCAGGCGGCGTGATCTTTCGCCAGAAGAACGGCCAGGTTCAAGTGGCCGTGGTCCAGACCCAACGTGGGGCCTGGGTCCTGCCGAAAGGCGCCGTCGAGCCGGGCGAAGCGCCCAAGGAGGCCGCGGTGCGCGAGGTGCTGGAGGAAACCGGCATTGTGGGCGAAGTCGTGGATGACCTCGGCGAGATTCGCTATGAGGTGCGACCCGACTTGTGGACGGGGTTTGTACCGAAGGTCGTGCACCAGTACCTGCTGCGGTCCACGGGCGGCAACATTCGTCCCGACCCGGCGGAGCACGTGGAAGCGCGCTGGGTGCCGATGCAGGACGCGGTCAGAATGCTGCATCACGTGAACGAACGAACGATCATGCTTCGCGCCGAGGATCTGCTGACCCGGCAGGATCCAGGGAGTCCGGGTGCGTAGAGCCCCCGGCTGGCGGCGCTTCGGCCGACCGCTACTGGTTGGGGCGCTTGCGCTGGGGTTTGTCCTTCTCGCGGGCGGCGACGGCGGGCCGATCGCACCGGCGGCCTATGGAACGCTGCGGCTCGAGGGCGTGGAGCCAATCACGCTGGATCCGGTGCATGTCCGCGACACCGGCTCCGGCGGCTACGTGCAGGAGATCTTTGCGGGCCTGACGCGCATTGGCTCAGATCTGTCGGTCGAACCCGACCTGGCCTCGGGCTGGACCGTGAGCGCCGACGGGCTGACGTACACGTTTACGATTCGTCCGGAGGCGAGATTCCAGGACGGCCGGCAGCTGACGGCCGAGGACGTGGTGTGGTCGTGGACGCGAGCTCTCGACCCCAAGACCGGTTCCCTCTCCGGACCTGTGTTTCTGGAGGACATCAGAGGCGTCGAGTCGTTTACCGCGGGTGAGGCCGACGCGATTTCGGGGCTGCGCGTTGAGGCTTCGCGCACGCTGGTGGTTTCGCTCGTGTCTCCTCTTTCGGTCTTTCCCAGCAAGCTGAGCGCCGGCCCAACCTTGATTGTGGACCGGTACAGCGTCACGGCCGGCGACAAATGGTGGCGCTCGCCGAATGGGTCAGGGCCGTATCAACTCGATGAATGGGACCCGGAGACACGCATTTCGCTGCGGCGAGCCGACACGGCCTCCTGGTTGCCGGGGGGACCTGAGATCGTTGAATTCCATCAGCTCGATGTCGGCGAAGATCTGTTGCGGTACGAGAACGACGAACTCGACGTGATCTCGATCGGCTGGGGAAACGTTGAGCGGTTCCGCGATCCCAACGAGCCGCGCAGCGGTCAGCTGCTCAGCACCCCAGACCTGGGGGTCCACTACATTGGGTTCAATACGACGCTCGCGCCGCTGGACGACGTGCACGTGCGACGGGCACTGGCGCTTGCCACCAACCGGGCGTTTATCAACAACGTGGCACTGGGCGGGACGCAGCGGGAGGCGAAGGGTGTCATTCCGCCGGGTTTACCGGGCCACCGCGCCGACTTTGACGGCTTGCCGTTCGACCTTGAGGCCGCCCAGGCGGAACTGGAGGCGTCGAGCTACGGCAGCGCCGAGACCCTGCCGCCGATCACGGTCGTTGCCCCCGGGGAAGGCCTCTCGGGGAATGCGTTGCTGGAGATTGCCGTGGCTCCCTGGCGAACCGACCTGGGCGTGGAGGTGGTGATCGAACTTCGCTCCTTCGACGACCTGGTCGCGGATCTGGACGATCCGGATCACGATATCCAGGCGTTCTTTCTGGGATGGTCGGCTGACTTTCCGGACGCGTTCAACTTCACCGACGAGCTGTTTGGGACGGACCGGCCCGACAATTCCTGGCGTCTCTCCGATGCGGTTGTCGACAATCTGCTCGAGCAAGCCCGGCGCGCCACGACGAATGAGGCACGACTCAGGTACTACGGAGACGTCGAGAGCCGGGTCATCAACCAGGGAGTTCTGATTCCGTTGCTGTTTTACGTCTCGCACGAACTCGTTCAGCCCTGGGTGGAAGGCTATAGCGGACGCCCAATGACTCGCGAATGGCTGACCGATCTCAGGCTGACCAACTAGGCCGGTGCTGCTGAACCGCCGACGGTTTGTGCAGGTGGCCAGCGGCGGCATTGCGTTGGCGGGCCTGGCCGCGTGCGAGGGCCCCGGGGCAGCTGGCCCGACCGAGAATGGCCGGCGCCTGGAGATGTTGCTGGACGAGCCAGCGACGATAGATCCAGCGCTGGTCGCGCAACCGCAAGAGGCGACGGTTGCGGACGCACTGTTCGAGCCGCTGGTGCGCGTGGGGGAAGGCGGCGCGGCGCGTCCCGCGGCCGCCGACACGTGGCAGATCACCGATGCGGGACATGCCTACCAGTTCAATCTCTCGGCCAACGGTCGATGGACATCGGGCGAGTCCATTTCTTCGGACGACTTCGTCTGGAGCTGGCGCCGCAATCTGGCGCCGGAGTTGGGCGCAACGTTCAACTATCTCTTGTTCCCGATCAGGGGAGCCCAGAGTTTCGCCGGTGGTGGACGCAATCGCGACGAGCCGGAGGTGCGGGCGCCCGACACAGCGACGCTCCGGGTGCACCTGAACGAACCGACGCCCGGCTTCCTGGCGCGCGTGGCGACATCAACCTTCGCGCCGCTGCCGCGGGCCGAAATCGAGGGCACGGGGGCATCGTGGACCGAGCCAATCAGGATTCGAAGCAACGGGCCGTACAAGCTGGCGCAGTGGGACCGTAGCCTGGGGATGACGCTGCATCCGAACGAGCACTACGGCGGACCGACCCCGCCGGGGTTCAGCGACGTGGTCATCCGGTTTCCGCGAACAGCCGACTCGCGGCTGCAGGACTTTCACGCCAGCCCGGCGCACGCCGCCAGTGTGAGTGGCGCGGACTATCGTTCGGCGCTGGCCAACGCGGACCTGCGACCCCAGGTTCGACTGTTTGAGCGCGCCGGCACATGGTTCATCGTGCTGAACACGCGCAAGGCGCCGTGGGATTCGGCGGCCGTTCGACGAGCGCTGTCGCTCGCGCTGGACCGCGAGGCGCTGACGGCGGCCGTCTTCGATCAGCCGACGATGCCGGCACGACGGCTAACGCCAGAGAGCATCCTAGCAGCCGAAGCCAGCGTGGCGCCGAACGTAGATGAGGCGCGAGCGTTGCTGGCAAGCGCGGGCTTTCCGAACGGTGAAGGCTTGCCACCTCTGCGATTCACCTACCACCGCACGGACCAGTGGGACCGGCTGGCCGCCGAACTGGCGCGCGCCTGGGGCGAGACCCTGGGCCTGGAGGTGCAGCCCGACGTGCGCGAGTGGCGCGACTTCCTGGAGTTCTCGAACGAGCCCGGCGACTTTGACGCCTACCGTGCCGGCTGGACCTCGGAGTACCGCCATCCGTCCAACTGGCTCGACGACCTGTGGCGTGCGGACGTGGACTTTTTCCGCTGCGGCTGGGCCAACGCCGAGTTTGACCGGCAGCTGGCAACCGCCGCGGCCAGTAGCGAAACGCAGGCCCAGCGCGCAGCGTACGCGGCCGCCGACGCCCTGCTGGACGCCGAGACGCCAGCCATCGCGATAGGCCGCCACGCCTCGGCGTACCTGCTGAAGCCGAACGTGATCTCTTTTGGGATTGACCCGGTCAGCGGCGCGATCGATCTAGCCCAGGTCAGCCTCAACGGCTAGGCCGTCGCGCTCGCCACGCGCCGGCTAGCGCTCGATCGGCTGTCCGATCATCGAGCCCCACTCGGTCCAGGAGCCATCGTAGTTGCGGACGTCGCCGACGCCCAGCAATTCGTGCAGCGCGAACCAGGTGTGGGCCGACCGCTCACCGATGCGGCAGTAGGTGATGACGGGCGCATCGCCGGTCGCCCCAAGCGGGCCGTAGATCTCAAGCAGTTCGTCGGCCGACTTGAAGGTGCCGTCAGCTTCGTTGACGGCGGTCAGCCAGGGCACGTTGTCAGCGCCGGGGATGTGGCCGCCGCGCTGTGACAACTCCTGGAGGCCCGGCGGCGCCAGGATCTCACCGGTGAACTCGGCGGGGGAACGCACGTCCACCAGCACGGTGGAGCCGTCGCCAAGCGCGGCGCGGACGTCAGGCTGCAGGACACGCAAGGACGGGTCGGCCTCGCCCGCCTCGTAGGCGGTGCGCGCGACTTCGGTTGCGTCGGTGGTCAATTCGCGGCCTTCCTGCTCCCACTTGAGCCGGCCGCCGTTCATCAGGCTCACGCGGTCGTGCCCGGCCATCTTGAATTGCCAGTACGCGAAGGCCGCGAACCAGTTGTTGTTGTCGCCGTAGAGGATCACGTGGGTGTCGGCGGCGATGCCGGATTCTTCCAGCAGGTCCTTCCACTGCTCCGGCGAGGCGATGTCACGCCGAATGCCGTCGGAGAGCTGGGTTTCCCAATTCCAACCCACGGCGCCGGGAATGTGCCCGGAGTCGTACGAGGACGTGTCGACATCCACCTCGACCAGGCGGACGTCATCGTCGCCGCCATGGGCAGCGACCCAGTCGGTGTCGACGAGGGTGTCTGGATTCACATATTCGGCCATTGAGGCTACCTACCTGGGAATGCTGACTCGCCCGCAAGGATGCGGGGCCAATTCTCGCATGAGAACGAGGTCCTCCTACAGTCGACATCGCGGGGGTGGGCTACAGTGCCCGCCGCCACCCCCACGGTCAATCTCGCCCCATGCCCTCCAGCGCCCGTCGCCAGCGCATCTTTCGGGGCGCGGTGCTGGCGCTGGCGCTCGTGGGCGGGGTCTTTCTTGCCCCAGCCCGAGATGCGCAGGCGGAGTCACCGGCGGATACGGCCACCGCCCAGGGTTGGTTCTACTCGCAGGCCGGACCGGGCGACGGGCTCGGTTACGAGGTGACCGATGCGGAGGACATCCCGTTCTGGACGTTTTTCCAGTCAGCCGGCGGCGTTGCACGGCTGGGATACCCGATTTCCAACCGGTGGTCGACAGGTCCGCTGACCTTCCAGGCGTTTCAGAAGGCTGTTCTGCAATGGACGGCGGCCGATGGGGTGACGTTTCTGAACGTCTACGACGTGCTCAGCAGGGCCGGGCGAGACCCCTGGCTGCGATCCGCACGCGGCGTTCCACTTCCGCCGGACACAGGGGAGGCGGACGGGCGTTCGTTTGAAGAGGTTTTGGCGGCGCGGCTGGAAATTCTGAAGCGCTATCCGGCAATCGAGCGCCGCTGGTTCCGAAACGTCCGCTGGCTGGATTCCTATGGCCTGCCGGTGGTCGTGGAAGACCGGGGCGACATTGCGGTGCTGCGGGCGCAGCGCGCGGTGTTCTGGTTGTGGCGTCCTGTCTCCGAACTGGCGATGAGCCCGCCCGACGTCTTCATATCCCACAGCGGATTGGACTACCGGGACGGCGGCATGATGCCAGCCGAGGCGATCGCGGCGATCCCCGATCCGAACCTGGCCGGGACCACCGGAATCCTGGCCTTTCTAAGTAATCGCGATGGCGCCTGGAACCTGTGGTCCATGACGCCGGCCGGGACCGAGCTGACGCAGCTCACGCAGAGGGGCGGTCTCACCAGCCGCCCGAACTGGTCGCCGGACGGGCAGCGGATTGCGTTCTCCGCGTTTGCGAGCGGGGGATACCAGGTCTTCGTGGCGGACAGCGACGGCGGCAACCCGCAGCAGCTGACGACTACCACCGCCACCGACTGGGAGGCCTGGTGGTCGCCGGACGGCGAGCGGCTGGCGTTCGCGAGTACACGTACCGGCGAGAGCGAGATTTACACCATGTTGGCGGATGGCTCCGAACAGCGAATGATCGGCGATCAGTCCGGATTCCTTTGCTATCCCGCGTGGTCACCCGACGGCTCGCAGCTCATCTTCACGAGCGGGTCGGACATCGTGACGCTGGACCTGGACGATCCCGTCGGGACCCGCAGGGTGATCAGCAGCGGGCGCGACCCGTCGTTCTCCCCGGATGGGACACGGATCACGTTTGCCCGTTGGATCGGGGACGCCTTTGATGTCTTCGTGGCGGACGCGGACGGATCGAACGAGGTACGTCTCACCACGCATCCGGCGCCGGATTGGAATCCGGTGTTTTCGCACGACGGCGCGAAGATCGCCTTTGCCAGCTACCGGGACGCCAACTGGGAGATTTACACCGTGCGCGTGGACGGAACGGACTTGCAGCGGATTACGGACAACCCGGCGTCGGACTACCTGCCGGCCTGGGGCAACCCCCTACGAGCCACCGATCAGGCGCGAGCGGGCAGCGGCAGCCGCCCCAAGTAGACCGACGTCTTCGCCCAGCGACCAGGGCTCAAGCCGCAAGTTGGGCGCGGTGCTTTCCAGCAGGTGGCTGCGGACCGTGGCCCGGATCGGATCGAACAGGAGGTCGCCGGCGTTGGCGATCCCGCCGCCGATCACGACGGTGTCCAGGTTGACGAGGTGGGCGACGTTGACGATGCCGAAACCTACGGCGCGTCCGGCGCGCTCCAGGGCGCTCACGGAGAGGGCGTCGCCCTGTTGCGCGGCTTCGACGACATCACGGCCGGACGGGTCGGTCTGGCCACTGAGACTGCTGGAGCGGCCCGCGGCGATCTGTTTGACGACCCAGGCCGCGATGTCGGGACCGGCGGCAATGGCCTCGATACAGCCCCGGTTGCCGCAGTCGCACAGCGGGCCGTCGAAGTCGACCGTCATGTGACCGAATTCGCCGGCGCTACCGTATGCGCCGTGCCAGAGTTCCCCGTCCAGGATCAGGCCGCCGCCGACGCCAGTGCTGACGGTGATATAAAGCATGTTCCGGGAGCCCTGGGCGACTCCGTACTGGTTCTCGGCCAGCGCGGCGGCGTTGGCGTCGTTTTCCAGGAATGTCGGAAGGCCAATGGCATCGGCGATACGCGCCGCCAACGGAACTTCCGTCCAGCCCGGCAAGTTCGGCGCCTCGTGAATGACGCCGGTGTCCCAGTCGAGCGGCCCGGGGGCGCCGATGCCGACGGCGACGAGCTCCGAGATGTCGACGGCCGCGCGGGTCAGCGAGTTACGCAACACGGCAACGATGCGGTCGATCACCGCGTCCGGCCCCTGGGACGCTTCGGTCGCGCCGGCCACGAAGCCCGTAATGCCGCCGTTCACGTCAACGACGGCCGCGCGCACGCTGGTTCCGCCGAGGTCGATGGCACCGACCGGCCTGGACAGGTCAAACATCAACGGAGCCCTTGACCGGCGGTGCCGCGAGTCCGGCCGGATCGCGCGCGCTTCGACGCCTCAGTGCCTGGACGATTTCGAAGAGCACCATGGCCACGAGGATGAAGGCCGGCGCGAGCAGCATGCCACCTCGAGGGCCCGCCGCATCCGACGCGGCGCCGATCAGGGGCGCCAGCAGCACGCCGCCCACGCTGGCCATGGCCGCCAGCCCGCCGGCGAGGGAGCCGGCGATCTCGGGCCTCAAGCGCAGGCCAATGCCCAGGGCTGTGGGGAATACCCCGCCAATCGTGGCACCCGTCAGGACGAAGCCGAGGATGGCCAGGGGCGGCGCGACCGCCAGCGCCGCCAGCCCCGACATGACCAGGGCAAGCACGAGCGACCAGCGAACGATGCTGGACGCACGCCAGCTGCCCGCGAGGCGGTAGACAACCAGGCGCCCGAGCAGGACGCCGGTCCAGAAGGCGGTGACCGAGGCCGCGGCCGCCGCTCGCGGGATTCCCTGCGTGCGCTCCATAAATGCCGCGCCGAAGTCCCCGAAGGCGATCTCGACGCCGACGTACAGCATCAGCACCAGTCCCAGGAGGACAGACACGGGCGAGGTAAGCCCGCGGACCATGCTTCGAAAGGGCGGAACCGCATGGCCGCGGGTCGGATAGGGGAGGCGCACAAAGAGGAGGGCACTGGACGCGAACCAGACGGCCACAACCACGTAGGCGACGCGCCAGTTCGTGAAGGAAGCCAGGCAGACAGCCACGAGCGCGGGTGCCACGATGGCGCCGAGCGCGAACGCGGTGTTGAAGAGGTTGAGGGCGCGGGTGCTGCGTTCGCGCGCGAGGTCCGCGATCAGCGCCGTTGCCGCCGCCAGGCCCGGTCCGAAGGTTGCCCCGATGAGGAAGCCGGCCGCCAGCAGCGAGCCGAACGTGGGGCTGGCCGCGAACCAGAACATGGACAGCGAGGCTCCGGCGGCCGACGGGACCAGGACCGCGCGACGTCCCCACCGGTCGCTCGCCGCACCGCCGCCCAGCGATCCGGCGATGAATCCGAAGGAAATGATGCTGATGATCAGGCTGATCTGGCTGTACGTCAGGTCGAAGTCCTCGACTATCGACTCGACCGACGGTCCAAACACGCTGATGGCGGCGCCACCGGCGGCGTAGAACCACATGCTGGCCGACAGGATCAGGGTGCGCACCCAGCTTCCGACGTGTTGATCGCCTTCAACTTCGCAACTCGGCCGTGTGCAGCCGACGCGCAAGCAATAGAAGTAGGAAGGCAACGCCAAGCGTGACCGGCATTAGAGCCACCGCCGCACGAACGGACACCGCGTCCGCAACGGCGCCAGCGAGCAGCGAGAGCCCCGCGAATCCCGTGCCGCCCATGGCGAGCATGAACCCGGCGATCATGCCGGCCGCCGACGGTCGATAGCGCACCCCAAGCCCGACCACGGTGGTAAAGGCCGGTCCGGCCACCAGACCGGCCAGCACCGCGGCGGCCAGGATTGCCGCGGGCTGTGGAACAGCGGCCACGACGATCGCGCAGATCAGCGAAAGGCCCGCACTGCCGAGGGCCAGGTCGTAGGCCTGGACGCGCAGCGCCAGCCACGCACCGATGACCCGGCCGAGCGAGATTCCCAGCCAGAAGGCCGCGACCAGGGTGGCCGCGGCCGGGCGCGAGAAGCCATGGTCGGCTTCCAGGTAGGCAGCCAGGAACCCGCCGAGCCCAAGCTGCATGCTGAAATAGCCGATGATGACCATGCCGAGGAGGATTGGCACGGGACGCATCACGGCGGAGACGAGAGATTCACCGACGGCGCGACGTGCGGTCGCGGCCGGAATGCGCGCGGACAGCAGCACGACCGCCGCCAGCATGACCAGCAGGGCCGCGGCCAGATAGCCGCCGCGCCACCCGATCGGCGTCTGCAGCAGCGCGCCGACCAGTGGCGGCGCGGTGAGCGCGCCGAAGCCAAACGGCATCTGCGAGATCGTCATGGCGCGGCCGGTTGCGTCGCCGGCAACATCCGAAATGGTTGCGGTGAGCGGGGCCTCCGTTAGCCCGAAGCCAAAGCCATTCAGGCAGGTTCCGATCAGCAGCACTCCCAGCGCCGGCGAAACGCCGGATGTCAGCAACCCGATCACGAGGAGGGTCACCCCCGTGGTGAGCGTGGCGCGTCGTCCAAGCCGGTCCGCCACCAGCCCGCCCATGATGGTTCCGCTTGCGTAGGAGATCGAGGGCACGATCAAGGTCAGGACCACCAGCAGATAGGTGAGGTTGAAGTCAGCTCGCACCGCTTCGAGCGATGGGCCCGGCATCGCAAGCAGCAGGCCGACGGTGAAATAGAACGGCATGGACCGCGGCACGACGGAGCGCCGTCCGCCGATGGTCATGCGCGAGCCAGCCGCCGGTGTATCCGTGGACGGTCAGGCGGACGGTTCAAACGCGCCGGTCTCGAGGATGGCGTCGTCTGCATCAAATCCAAACGGGCTGGCCGAGTCGATGATCTCGCAGGTCCCGGGCAAGTCGTTGAGCACGCCCTCGCTGACCCAGAAGGTCTCGAGCTCGAGCGTGTTACGGATCCGCCCGATGCGGAGTGGCTGGTCGGTCGAACGCTCGGCCAAATGCAGGACTGTTTCGTAGCAGGCGCGGTCGGTGGCCAGCGTGAGCGGCACCTTGGCGGCGTGGAGCGCCATTGCGGTGAGGGTGTTCATGGCCAGGGCTTCGTGGTCGATGGCGTCGGCCAGCTTGCGGCTGCAGAGATCGGCCAGGCCGATGCCGACGGCGTTGCCGTGTGACTCGGGGGTCAGGCCCAGAACGGCCAGCCAGCCGTAGTCGGGCGTGCGGTCAAGCTCGCTCAGACGGCGCCACATGCCGACGACGTTCGGGTCCATGCCGGAGCCGGAGATGTTTTTGCCCATGCGGTCGATAACCAGGCCGTCGAGCTTGTTGAGGGGGAGCCGGGGCATGAGTTCGCGGGCGAGCTTGAGTAGGGCCTCATCGGTCGCGTGAAAGGCTTCCGGGGGCACGACCTCGGCTCGGGCCGGGCGGTCAAAGGCGTTCTCAACCAGCGCCACGCCGCAAAGAAGGTGGCCGGATGCCACGGTGACCGCCGCCGCTTCAGGGATTCCGGTGGCCAGCGGATGGGCGTGCAGTGACTCCGCGCCGCGGCGATTGCCGAGGCCGATGACGCTCATCTTGCACAGGCCGCTCTCGATCGGACCGCGGAAGCCGGTGTGGGGTTTGACGCGGCCGATCACGATCACGCCGTCGGCGGCCGCGGCTTCGGCATCCAGGTGGACGGTGATGCCGGAGGCCGTGGTGCCCAGCACGACGGTGTTCATGGTGGCTCGAACCGGAGCACCGGCGCTCTGTTCGTGCACCCCGTAGTCGGCCAGGACGGATTCCTGGCCCTCCGCCGTGCCGCCCCCGTGGCTGCCCATGGCGGGGACGACGAACGGCTGCAAACCCGCTTCGCGCAACCCTCGCGCGAGGGTTCGGACGACTTCGACGACCGGCGAGACGCCGCGCGATCCCACGGCAATGGCCACGGACGCGCCCGCCGGCAGCGCGGCTCGCTGAAGCTGACGGCGTAGCCCGCCGGTCAGGTGTCCTTCGAGGTCATCCAGCTCGACGGCGTTGAATGTCTGCCGAACCAGGTGCATGTCGGGCACGGGGGATGGCATGGGCGCAGTCTAGCCAAGGAGGGTCGGTCGCTGAGATGCGGCCGACCGCGCCCGATGACATGGCATCCGACGTCAACCGGACGTCTCCACACGCCAGGGTCTGCAGCCTTTGGTTATGAGAGTGACCGGAAACTGGCTGTAGTGGGGGCTCTCGCGGATTCCGTCACTGAATGCCACGTCTCGAATGCTGAGGCGGTCAGGGTTCTGGACCACCCGGCTCAGAAGTCGGGTAGTGCCTGATTCGGTCCAGGTCAGCTTTACCGTGCACTCCAGGCCCGCGTTGCCGGGCGATTCGGCTACGAGGGTCATCTGAGTGGTGAGGTAGTCGGGGAGATTCTCGGTTCCCTCGGAGATGCTGTGCGTGACTCGAATCTCGCGCCGCTCCGCCAGAATATTCAGCCAGAGGTTGTAGCCCAGGACCACCAATCCGATGAGTGCGACACCCAAGACGAGCGCGCCGAACGTCCGGCGACTCCGCCGCTGTCGCTGCGCCATGACATTCGCGGCCTGGGCTCGCACGGCCGGGTCGCGACGAACCGGCGGCGCGCGGCTGACTGCCGGCTCCGCCGCGGCGGCTGGTGCGTCAGGAAGATCCGCGGCGCGACCGCCAATCAGAAAATGGATCCAGTGAAACGCGCCCTTCAGCAAGTGACGTGCGGCGTTTACGGCCAGGACGAAGGCGGCCCCGAAGATCACCCAGCCGGCAATGACGGCAAGCAGGGCGACTGCCACGATGATCGCGGCGACGACAAATGCAGGTCCGGTCAGGTCCAAGATCTCGCCAATTCGCCGCGTGCGAAAGCGCCGACGATCGGGTCAGCGGCGGTAGGCCCTCAAGCTAACAGAGCAAGCATGACGTTGGACGCCGGGGTTTCTGAGCAGGAATCGAGCACGCGATGAGCAGCTGACCGAGGCGGGGGATGAGGGCCAGGCGTCTGGGCTAGTTGGCGAGTTGAACGATCAGGGTGACGATGGCCGCGCCCGCCGCGCTGAGCGCCGAGACCAGACACGCAATCAGAAGTCCGGCGGCCCAGCGTGTGAGTGAGGCCTTCAGCTCCTGCAGGTCGGCCTTAGTCGCCAGGTGCGCGTAGTTCGCCTCTACGCGGGCAACACGCTCTTCGATCGGCATGGTCGCCATGGGGGCACTCTTTCCGCACGGCCACGCCCGGATGCGACCTTGCAACTCCGCCGTGCACAGCCACGGCAGCACCCGCGCGAAGGCTCAAGTCGGCGTCGCAAACGGAGAGGTGAGCAACCCATACGACCTGGGCGACGGCCCGGGCGTACTGGAAGAGTCGTGAACGGTAGGGCACGCTGGCGAGCAGGATGCGGATCGCAGTCGTTACCGATATTCACGGCAACCGCCACGCACTGTTCGCGGTGCTGGTCGACTTGCGGCGGGTTGGCGCGGACGAGGTGGTGTTTGGTGGCGACGCGGCATTGTTCGGCTCGAGGCCGCGCGAGTGTTGGGAGCGGGTGCTGGACCTGGGCTGGCGGCTGGTGCAGGGGAATACGGACCGCTACATCGCCACCCTTGGCCCGAAGTTCTCCTCGATCGGCAAGCCTACGGGTCCACCGGTCGGGCACATGCCGATCAACGTCGCCTGGGCTGCCGCGCGGTTGGGACCGGACCTGGTTCGCAGGCTGGGCGCCATGCCGCGGCAGGCCAGCATCGAGTCACCGGCGGGCACGCTACTGGTGGTGCATGGCTCGCCGGGCGACGACGAGACCGGCTGGAGCCGCCACGACGATGAAGAATCTGTGGCTCGAGTGATCGGCCCCACTGAAGCCACGGCCGTCGTCAGCGGGCACACGCACACCGCCATGATTCGGCACGCCGGCAACGTGCTGGCCGTGAACTGCGGCGCGGTCGGCCGCTCGCACGACGGACAACCGGGACTGGCGACCTATGCCGTGCTTGACGACGCCGGCGGCCGCTGGTCAGCCGAACTGCGGCGGGTGGAGTACGACTTTCGCGGGGCCCACGCCGAGGTGAAGGCGCTTGGCGTTCCGTTGACGGATGCCTTCGCGCGCACGCTGTTGACCGGTATCGCGCCGGCCTGAGCGCCGCCGCTTGACGCCTGAGCAGCCGGCTGGAAGCAACGCCGCGGGAGACGTGACGGTCGCCGACGGTCCGGCATACTCCGCGCTGCGATGGCGCGGAATCGCCGCCCTCGTGGTCACGCTGGTGCTGATTGCCGGACTTGCCGCGTTCATTGCGCTGATGCGCGAGGGGCGAACGACCCTGGGCGGAATCAGCGCCGCCTGGGCGCTCACCTGCGCTGTCACAGTCGCGGCCGCTGCCGGGTGGAGCCTGGCCAGCGTGTTGCTGGTGGCGTTTGTGGCGCGGCGCCGGGTTGACGACGTGTTGGCCGGCCAGGCGCTGACCCACTGGCCGCTGCTTGCGCCGGTGACGCTGGTGGTCATGGCGTTCGTATCCGACGCCGTGAACCATCGCCTGCTCCAGACCGATGACCTGCGCTGGCTGTGGGCCGTACCTATCGGCGTCTGGGTCGCAGGCCAGGTCCTGTGGCTGCCGCTCAGCCTGGATGGCGTGCGGCTTTCGCCACTTCGCATTGTGCGCGACGCCATGTCGGGTCTGGCGGGCAGCAGATTCGCGCGGTTGACGTTTGGCCTGATCTTCGTGCAGTTCGTGGTGCTGCGGCTGGGACTGGCCCTGCTGTGGCGGCCAATCGGGCTCTTTGAACGCGGCAGCGATGTGGGCGCCTACGAGCAGCGCGCCCGCCTCGCCCTGCAAGGCCTGCAGCCATACCTGGACTACTGGGTGGAATACCCGCCGGTGTTCCCGTGGACCGCATCGGGGCTGAAGCTCTTGAGCGTGCCGCTGGGCGGCGACGAGGCCGCGTTCCAGGTGTTGTTCGGCCTGATGATGGTCGGATTCGAGGCCGGCATCCTCTGGCTGATTCACGCCATAGCGATACGCGTGTGGGACGAGCCGCGCGGGCTCGTAACGGCCGCGGCCTATGCCGCGCTCTTCTATCCGATCTACATCGCCAACCGGCATTTCGAATCGATTGCCGTGTTCTTCATGCTGCTGGGCGTGTACCTGGTGATTCGTGAACGGCGCCATACGGCGTCCCTGGCCATCGCGTTGGGCGTGCTTACCAAGCTGTTTCCGGGAGCGGCCCTGCCAGCGCTGCTGGCAGGGCAACCATGGGCGGCGCGGTCGCGCTACCTGGGCCTCGCGGCCACGGCGGTGATCGGGGCCCTGGCGCCGCTGGCGGTGATTGGGCGTGAGTTCTTCGTAGCCTCGATCCAGAACATGCTGCTGCGACCGGGCTGGGAAACGGTCTGGGCGCTGGCCGACGGCTACTTCGGCTTCGGGTGGATCCACCGCTACCGACAGTCACCGGACACGGCTCTCGAGTTCAACTACACGCCGGATCTGCCCGCCGCGGCCTGGTGGGGCACGGCCGCCGCCCTCGCGGCACTCTATGCGGTGCTGGCCCTGCGACGGTCGCCGCCCACGCCAGCGTCCGTGGTGTGGTCAACTGGCCTGGCGCTGTCGGCTTTCGCTTTGTATCTGCGGGGGTGGTCGCCACAGTTCATGGTCTGGCTGCTGCCCTTCGCGTTGCTGGCCTTTCCCGGCGGTCGCGGTTTCCTGATTGCCACCGGCCTGTCAGTCCTGGCGCTGCTGGAATACCCCGCCTACTTCGTGCTCTGGTCGGAGCTCCCGTGGGTGCTATGGATCCTGGTGGTGGCGCGGACGCTGGCCATCCTGGCGCTGGGTGCGTTGTTTGCGCGCCGGCTCTGGCGCGAGGCCCGTGCCAGCTCGACCACGTCTTCAGCCGCGCCGAGTTCGGCTCATGCGTAGGTGGCCTACCGGATACCGGCTGCTGCGCTTCGGGCTCGGTGCGCTGGGGTGGACCTGCCTGGTTGGCATGTCGCTCGCCATGGCGGGCGCGTCAATCGGGCGAGCCGACCTCACCTCGCCCAGTGCAACCTGGGCGGCCACGGCCTTCGGCAGCCTGGGCGCCGCCATCCTGGTCTGGTCGGCCGCAGGCTGGATTCGCCACCGAGCTGGTCAAGGGACGGATTGGAGCGGCGCCGGCCTTCCGCTCCTGGCTACGCTCGACGGCTGGATCATCGTCGCGTTCCACTACGCGCACGAGCCGACCAACCATCTGCTGACCGTCGGGCTGGCGACGCCAGAGCTGTTTGCCCGGCCCTCGGTGACCGAATGGCTGGCCGTCAAGTTCGTGGCTCTGACGCTGTTGTGGGCGAGCTGGCCGTGGATAGCGGCTCGCGCACCCACCGCAGGGCCTGCGTCCCCGACAGCTCTAAGGGCGGGGCCGGATCAGGAAACGGGCGCGATGCCAAGCCGGGGCCTGATGGTCGTGGCCGCCGTCGGCGTGTTGGCTTATCTGCGGCTGGCCCTGCTGGACGTGCTCGCCATTGAGGTCCCCTCGGACTTGCGCGTCAATTACATCGGTGCGCTGGCGCTGCGCGACGGCCTGAATCCGTATGACAACGCTGTCGCCTTGCAGGTGGCGGGCCGCGAGGCCATTCCGTACGTGGGCACGCGCCTCTGGGCCATGGTGACCAACCCGCCAACGGCCATGCTGTATTTCGCGCCGTACACGACCATGCCGCTGGCGGCCGCCCGCCTGGTCTTCCTGGCCGTGAATCACCTCGCGCTGCTGGCCGCCGCGGCGCTGACCTGGCGACTCGTTCGGCCGTCAATGCCTCCGGCTGTCTGGCTGGGGCTTGTGCTGGGAGTCGTGGCTCTCCTGGACCCGTTCTTGCTCGCCTTCCGGCTGGGACAGGTTGACCTGGTCATCGGCCTGGCGCTGGCGGCTGCCGCCTACCGATTGCGTCACGGAGACGATCCCTGGGCCGGCGGCTGCATTGGGCTTGCGGCAGCGCTCAAATTAGCCCCAGGGCTTCTTGCCCTCTACCTGCTCTGGCGTGGCCGCTGGCGAGCACTCGGCGGGTTGGCAGCGACTGTCGTGGCGGTCGGCGCGCTCAGCTACGGTTTCGCCGGTCTGGAGACCTGGCAGTACTACCTGACGGTCCGCCTGCAGGATCTGCTGGCGGGCAGCGCGCTCTTCAACAATCTCTCGCTGCCCGGGCTCATCTTGCGCGTCTTCATGGGTCCGGAACTCGCCCAGGGCATCCTGGATCTGCAGCCGGACCTGCCCCTAGCACGACTGCTCGTTGCCATCGCAGTGGCCGCCGCGCTTGCCGTGACGGCGGGAGCGCTGGGGCGCCAGGCGCGGACAGGCCGCGCGTTCGTGCTCGAGTTCAGCCTGGTTGTCGTGGCGGCACTGGTGGTGGGCGGGGTCACCTGGCCGCACTACCTCGCGTGGTTGCTTCCACTCGTTGGACTGAGCGTCGCGTTTGCCTGGCCGACCCACGCCAGTCGCTGGACCGCGGTGCTCAGCGGGGCCGGATTGGCGCTGGCCTCGTTGCCGTTGGACGCCTACGGCGGGCTCTTCGGGAGTATCTTCGATATATCGATGACTGCACTTTCCATTCGCACCCTTGGGCTGCTGATGCTGTTCCTGGGCTTGTTGCTGGCCGTTCGCGGCACACGTCCGGGCGCAGGTCCGTCGGCGTGAGAGAGGTCGTCCGCTCGCGCGCCCTCTGGGCCGCCGTCGGGTCAATTTCCCTGGCGGTGGTCCTGCTGATCACCCTCGCACCGGCGCGGGATATCACGCACACCGTGTTGGGCTGGCTACGGGTATCGCCGCTTGAGATCAAAGACGACGCCGCTACCACCGATGCATCAGCCCTGACGACGCCGCCGACCCCAGCACCGACGCTGGCCGAAGTTGTCGAGTTGGTGAGCGTGGAACCCACCAGCACGATCCAGGAGGCGACGACGGCGGACATTGGTGACCTCCCATTTGCAGTCGCCAGCCTCGATCCTCCCGCGGCATTCGCCAACAACCCCACGCGCACCGTCACGAGCTTCGGGTCGGTAACGCTGACGCTGGATACCGCCGACCTGGCTGAATTGCTGGCACCCGGATTCCCTTCGCGACGGCTCGCGCGACGCCTGGGGCCGGATGAAGTCACCGTTGCCGGCGGCGCGCTGGTGGTGAGCACCTGGCGGGCTGAGAACGGCGATGATCCGCTCACCCTCGTTCAGATCGAAGCCCCGCTGGTCAGCGGGCTGCCGCCTCGAGACCTGGAACTGCTCGCCGAGTTGCTGGCACAAGCCCTTGTACCGCCGATTCTGAGCCAGGAACTCGACGTATTGGACCTCCCGCTGGTCCAGCTTGCGCTCGGCCTGGATGTCGACCCTGCGTCCGAGTCAGCGGCACCGGCGCTCACCGATTCGCCAACGGGTGACCGGATGGTCACCTGGACGCGCGATCGGTCCCAGTTCGTCCTGACGGGGCCCCTGCCGGCGGAGGACCTCCTGCGTCTCGCCGAGACCGCGAAGGATGATCGTTGAGCGACGCAACGGCGATCGGCCTGACCGGGGTCAGCAAGCGCTATGCCGCGACGCTGGCGGTTGATGACGTCACGCTATCGGTTGCCCACGGCGAGATCTTCGGTTTCCTGGGACCGAACGGGGCCGGCAAGAGCACGATCGTCAAGATGATCTTGGGCCTCACGCATCCGACAGCCGGACAGATCGAGGTCCTGGGTCAGCCGGCCGGCAGCCTTGCGGCGCGGGCCGACGTTGGGTACCTGCCGGAGACCTTCCGATTCCACGATTGGCTGACGGCGTCCGAACTGCTGCACTTTCACGCGCGGCTGGCCCGCGTGGACGCCGACCTTCGCGCCGACCGCGTGCGCGAACTGCTGGAACTCGTGGGGCTGAAGGATCGGGCAGACGACCGGCTGTCCACGTTTTCGAAAGGGATGATGCAACGCGTCGGCCTGGCCCAGGCCCTGGTGGGTGACCCGCAGCTGGTGATTCTGGACGAGCCGACGTCGGCTCTCGATCCCATCGGGCGCCGCGACGTCAGGGATCGAATCCGGGAACTCGGCGAACAGGGTGTCACGGTCTTCCTGAACTCCCACCTGCTGTCCGAGGTGGAACAGGTTTGCGACCGCGTGGCCATCATCGATCACGGCGCGATCGTCGCCGAGGGCAAGCTGGACGAGTTGCTCAGCGCGCAGGAGATCGAGATTCGCGCCGGCGAGGGTGCCGAGGCCGCGGCCGGCCAGGCACTCGGCGACGCTGACGTTCGCGCGCTCGATGGACGACTGCGCGTGCGTGTTGCCAACGATGATGAGACCGCGAAGCTCGTGCAACGCATCGTGGAAGCGGGCGTCCCGGTCTACGACGTTCGACGAGTCGGCGACTCGCTGGAGGACCTCTTCGTCCGCGTGGCCGAACGGGGCGACGTGTGAGCGCTCACCTGATTGCGTTCTTCACGCTCCGCGAGGCGCTGCGGCGCCGGGTCGTGTTGGCGGCGGCCCTGCTGACCCTCGGCTACCTGGTGCTCTATGGCGTCGGGGTGTGGTTCGGCTACCGCGACCTGCAGAACACCCCGGGCGGGCCGCCAGGACTGACGGAAGGCGTTGTGAGCCTCATGCTGGTCGGCGGCCTGTGGAGCCTGAATTTCATCGCCTCGGTGCTGGCCGTCTTTCTGTCCGTTGGCGCGCTGTCGGGCGAGGTGGACCAGGGCACGCTGCACGCCATTGCCGCACGCCCGGTTCGCCGCAGCGAAATCGTCCTTGGGAAGTTTGTTGGCTTCACGTTGATGCTCGCGGTCTTCATTGGCGTGTCGGCGAGCCTGATGATCTTGATCGTGGCGGTAATCACCGGAGAAGTCGTCGGCGCCAGTTGGTCCGGTCCGTTCCTGATGCTGCTGGCCTCGATGCTGCTGATCGGACTGGCGCTGGCGGGAAGTTCGCGCCTGAGCCCGCTGCCCAACGGCGTGATTGTCTTCACGCTCTACGCGACGGCGCTGATCGGTGGCGTGATCGAGCAGATTGGCGACGTGCTGGAGAGCGCCGTGATGTTCAACATCGGCGTGTTCAGTAGCGTCGTCATTCCCACCCGCGCCATCTGGGACATGGCCAGCGCCCAGCTGGCAACCGGCGGATTCGCCGGCGAACTGAGCGCCGGCCCGTTTGGCGCCAGTAACCCGCCGTCCGGCTGGATGCTGCTCGTCGCAGGGCTCCACCTGGCGATTGCCCTCGGGTTCGCCGTGCGCAGCTTCGAACGTCGCGACTTCTAGCGTCGCCTAGAATGCGGCGACGTCGCACTGGCGCACCGCCACCGCATGACGACTGACCTTCGGATTGCACTGATCGGCTGTGGGGATCACGGCGGCACGCGCCTGGCCTCGGCCGTCTGGTCCAGCGACGGCGTCGCCTTGAGCGCCTGCGTCGACGTGAACGCCGAGGCCGCTCGCAAGACCGCCCATACCGTGGCCGAAGTCCTGACCAGCGTTGAGGCCCTGACGGCTGGCGCCTATGCCGACGCGGCGGTAATCGCCGTACCCCACGACGAGCTGGTGCCCATCACGCACGCCTGCATTGAGGCCGGCCTGCACGTGTTGGTGGAAAAGCCGGCCGGGCTGCATGCGGCCGAGGTGGCCGGAGTCGTCAAGGCCGCTCACCGTCGCGGGCTGACATACATGCCCGCGTATTGCCTGCGCTTCAACGAAGTGCGCACGCGCGCCCGCGACCTTGTCCGGCGCGGCGTGGTCGGCAACATTCGCACGCTGGCGGCTGCCAAGGGCAGTCCCCCGCTGCCGGGCTGGCTGGCGGATCGCGCCCGCGGCGGGGGACAGTTGCTGTTCCTGGGATCTCACCTGGTCGACCAGTTGCTCTGGCTGCACCGGCAGCCCGTCGTGCGCGCCTACGCCACCATGACGCACCGCGACGACACCGGCAGCGACGAGTCGACGTCCGGAGTGATCGAGTTCGCCGACGGGGTCACCGCCACCATCAGCCTGAGCCAGGCCGCCGGCGTCCCGTACGACCACCTGGAAATCACCGGCGACCGTGGCCGCATCCGTTCGGACTGGATGAACGATCGGATCGACATCGCCAGTACCGGCACCCACGAATATCCCCACCCGGCGGTCGAACACATCCAGACGGACCGGATGCAGCCGATGTACGACGCCGAGATGGCCGAGTTTGCCGCCGCGGTGCATGTCGGCCGCCCGCCCAGCGTTGGCGGCCACGACGCCATCCGCGTGCTGCGGGTCTTAGACGCCCTGCGCGAGTCAGCCGAGTGTGGTGCACCCGTGGACGTTGACGACGCAGTGCACGGCACCACGGGGCGGATGGTCGAGCAAGAACCGGCGAGGATTCGCATCCAACTGACCTATCCGTCTGATCGAATCCAGGAGCCGATCCTTTACGAACTGGCCCGACGCTTCCACCTGAAGTTCAACGTGCGCCGGGCCGACATCGATGCGGGAATCGGCTGGGTGCAGCTGATGCTGGAGGGCGAGCGCTCCGAGATCGAGGCCGCTATCGAATGGGTGGAGGCCCAGGGCATCCGCGCCGATCCGGTCGAAGGCGACATCGTCAGCGGCTGAGCGACCTAGCTCGTGCCGTCGGCGATCGACCGGTAGAAGGCAGCGGTGGCGTTGGCCACAGCCTCGGTCGTGTAGCGCTTCAGCACGTGGGCCCGTCCCGCTACGGCCAGACGCTCACGGCGCGCCGGGTCGCCGCGCAATTGCGTCAACACCTCGGCCAGGGCGTGCGCGTCGCCGGTCGAAACGATAGCGCCGGCCTCGTCCACCACCTGCGGAAGCTCGCCGGTGTTGGCCACAACCGTCGGCACGCCGCAGGCCATCGCTTCCACCGCGGCGCGGCCGAACTGCTCGGTCCATCCACGCCGGCCCACGGTCGGCAGGACAAACACATCCAGTCCGTTGAAGAATGCCGGCATATCAGCGCTGGGAATCGCGCCCTCAAACACGACGCCCGGCATGGCGGCGGACATGCGCCGCAGGTCGGGCTCAGCAGGCCCCGTACCGGCAAGGCGCAGCGTCACGTCGCCTCCAATCGATCCGACCGCACGGATCAGGATGTCCACGCCCTTGGCCGCGATCAGCCGTCCCGCGTAGCCCACCACGAATCGTCCCGGCGCTCGTGCCTGTGGGCGCGGCGCAAAGACCCGGGGATCCACGCCGAATTGCGGGATGATCGCGATGCGCCGCGTATGCCCCTTCCGACGGAGCACGTCAGCCGCGGCCTCGCTGCCGACGATTCCGTCCGCGCGTTCCAGGACGTAGCGTTCGAGCCAGCGAAACGGCGGTGGATAGCGGCGGTAGAGGTTCTGCCAGGCAAAGAACACCGGACGCACGCCGTAGCGCACGGCATCGCGGCAGGCGATGGCCGTCGCCAGGTTGTACGGCTCCTCATCGATGTGGAGCACGTCGGGCCGGAAGCCGCGCATGATCTGGCGCAGCCGGCGGAACCAGAAGAGGTGATAGCGCCCGTTGAGCGCCAGTGGCGTGTAGACAATCTCGTACCCAAGCGGAGACGGACGCTCGGCATCCTGGGCCCGCCCCTGCTCGACCCAGCGATTGGGCGCGACGGCCATAAGGTCGATATCGGGATTGGCGCCGAGCGCGCGCAGCTTGTCGTGATGGGCGCCGACAACCAGCGCTTTGGACGCAAGCAGCACTCTCATGCCGCGACCTGTCGGTAGACCGCGTGCGTCCGTTCGGCGGTGCGCGCCCAGGTAAAGGTCGAGGCGCGTTCAAGGCCCCGCTCACGCATGTCGTTGGCCAGCGCCGGATCGGTGGCGATGGCCCGGGCTGCTTCGGCCCAGGCCGCGGGATCGTCGGTTGGCAGGAGCTGTCCGGCGTCTCCGACCACTTCCGGCAACGAGGTAGCGTTTGCGGCCAGCACCGGCACCCCGCTGGCCATGGCCTCGAGTGGGTCGAGGCCGAAGCCCTCGTAGCGCGAGGGAAAGACGAACAGTTCGGCCGCCCGATACAGCTCGGGCTTCTGGCGCTCGTCGATCGGTCCTATCACGTGCAACCACGACTCGGAGCTCGCGTCGACATTGTGGAACCAATCCACGTAAACCCGACTGCCACGACGCGGCGCACGTCCGGCGATCACCAGGGGCAGTCGGCACGTTCGCCACACTTCGGGCCAGGCCGCCAGTACAACTCCAAGGTTTTTTCGAATATCCCGGGTGCTCAGGAAGAGCGCAAATCGCTCAGGCAGACCCAGCCGCTGACGTGCGTCGGCGCGGGCCGCCGCGTCGCCGGGAATGAAGCGTTCGTCGACGCCCAGCGGCACGACGTGCACGCGCTTCGACGGCACCCCGGCCAGTCTCGCGAGGTCGACTCGCGTCGAGTCGGAGTCGGCAACGATAGTCTGTGCCCGTCGCAATCCGGCGCGAACCAACCAGAAGTAGAGGGCCTGGCCTTTGCCTGCGCCATACGCCGGCAGCGCCAACGGAATCAGGTCGTGGACTGTCACGACCGTCCTCGGCGCAAGGACCGGCGGGGCCAGGTACGGCACGTGCCCCAGCGCGCCACGGGCCCGCCTGGGCCAGAGTGCCTGCTCCCAAACCACCTTTCCCACCGGGCCGCCCAGAGACTGCGGCGGTGCGTGCTCCTCGATCACAAGGTCGGGATACCCGGCCCGTAGCGCGCGCGCCAGCGCATTCAGATATTGGCCAGACCCCGTCTCGGGAAAGCGCCGGAAGTAGGCGTTGAACGCGACGCGCAGCGCGCGGGCCTCGTCCGACTACTCGTGCACGTTGACGCCGAAGCGTCGATACAGGCCAAGCGCCATGGCATCGTCCGGACTGGTTCGGCGCTTCAATTCCAGCAGCGCGCCCAGCACGGCGCCCCAGATCGCGTAGATCCACCAGAGGTCCGGGTGGCCGAACAGGGCGTAGAGGCCAAGGATGGCTGGCAGCAGGGCGTGAACGGTTGGCGTCGCGTCCGTCGTGCGCCGCCGCGGCAGAAGGGCGAGCAGCCAGACCCCCACGCAAACGGCGCAGATCGCCGGTTGCGCCACCAGCAGGGCGAATCCCATGGTGGTCGTGCCACGGCTGCCTCGGAAGCGCACGAAGATTTGCCACATGCTGCCCGTGGTCACGGCCGTGATGGCGATGAGCTCCACCACCGGCTCGTCAGGAGCCAGGGCCCGCGCCAGCAACACAGCCGACGTCGCGGCGGCCAGGTTCCACAGGAGCGCAATGATGGCGGGAAGTTTGCCGGCCCGGAAGAACGTGTTCTGGATGCCCAGGTTGCCCGAGCCCGTGTTGCGCAGGTCCGAACGTTTGAGGAGCGCGGTTGCCAACAACGCCGCCGGCACGCTGCCAATCAGGTAGGCGATCACGCCTACGACGGCGTACGTTGGGATGTGTTCAGGGTTCAACGCGGGCGCTCCGCCGCATTCTAGCCAGCCGCCCTCGTTTGCGCCGGTACGGGCGGCGCGGGCGGTCCAGCGGCCGCCTCGCGATAGACCTCCAACAGGCGGCGCGCGGATTGGCGCCAGGAGAAGTCCCACCGCCGCTGCTGCCCGCGCTCGACGAGATCATCACGTGCCGTCTCGTCCGTGAGAAGCGTGATCAGTCCGTCCGCCAATGCTTCCGGATCCTCCGGATCCAGGGCCAGCGCGCCGCCGGCCGCCACTTCGATGGTGGCCGGCGTATCCGAGGTCAGCACGGGACACCCACAGGCGAACGCTTCCAGGATGGTGATGCCGAACCCTTCGCCGTGGCTCGGATAGGCGTACGCGGAGGCCAACGAATAGAGGGCGCGCAGCGTCTGATCGTCCACCCGACCCACAAAGCGGACGCGGTCGCCGGCCTGCTCGATTGCCGCGTAGACCTGGTCGCAGAGCCAGCCCTCGCCGCCGGCATGCACGTGTTCGACGGCGGGCGAACCAGTTCGCGCGGACGCCAGCGCGACGGCACGAGCCAGACCCGCGATGTTCTTGCGCGGTTGGATGGTGCCGACGGAGAGCACGAAGCGCTCGGGCAGGCCAAGCCGCCGCCGAACGGCCGCCAGTTCCTCGTCATCCGCGATCGGCCCGAACCAATCCGGCACCGCATTTGGCACGACGCGTATCCGATGCGGGCGTACGCCGTAGCGCTGCATGAGATCGCGTCGCGTCGCTTCTGAGACCGCGATCACAAGTCGGGCGCGATCAATGGATTTCGGCACTGCCTTTTCCAGGAACCGACGCTGTCGCGGGTGGGCATCTTGCGGACGGATGACGTACGACAGGTCATGGACGGTGACCACGCCGTGGGAGGCCACCAACGGCGGAAGCGTGAAGTCCGGGCCGTGGAATACGTTCGCGCGCCCCGCCATCGCCTCTCCCGGCAACGGCGCCCGCGCCTTGAACCAGGCGGCCAGCGCAATGCGTGGACTCACCGGGATGCGGCGAACACGGACGCGTTCGTGGACGGACAACGCGTCCGCGGCCGGCGACGGGCCGCGACGGGTGTACACGAGCGTGAGGTCGGGACGGTCGGGCTGGACAACGAGCGCATTGACGAGCTCTCGCACGGAGCGGCCGATTCCGGCCTGTTGCGTCGCGGCGGCGGTAATGTCAATCGCGACGCGCACGGCTACCGTCGTTTGAGGCGAGTGAGCACGAACAGGAAGCCGCCGGTCAGGATGACCGACCAATAGGTGATGACCCGGTCGACAATCGCGACCGCCCCAGCCACACCGCCCCCAACGCCAATCAGCCGCATCAGGCCCAGCAGGCCACCCTCGACGGCGCCCAGCCCGCCCGGCGTCGGCACCGCCAGGAGCAGCGACGCCGCCGTGCCCACGAACACAATCTCCGCCGGGTTCAACTCCAGGCCGAGCGCCCGCATCACAATGGCCAGGCGCAGCATTTCAATCGACCAGATCGCGAAGCTGGCCAGCCACAGAAATGGTCCGGTGCGCCAGGTCCAACTATCGAAGACGCCGCTGTGAAAGCGCTCGTAGATCGCGGCTGCCGACTGGGGCAAGCGCGCGAAGATCGGCGTGCCAAACACCAACAGGAACAAGACGCCCAACGCCAGCACGGCCAGCGCCAGCGCCGCGATGGCCAGGATTCGACCCACGTCCTCGCTGGTCTCGGGCGACCGTGCGATCCAGGCGGCGGATGCCATGACCATGATGATCAGCGCACCCACGTCGAATACGCGCTCGGAAAAGATGGTCCCCAGGGTGCGGGTCAGCGATGTTCCATAGTTCGCCCGCGCCATGTACGCCCGATAGATATCGCCGAGCTTGGCCGGCACCACGCCATTCGCGAACCACGAGATATAGAGGATCTGCGCGAGATCTCGCATCCGGTAGTGCGGAGTGACATCTTCCCTGTGCACCGCGTTGGTGAGCAGGATGCGCCACCTGAGGGTGCGGATCGGAAACGTGAGCGCAAAGACCACGTAGGCCAGCACGATCAGCCACGGATTGGCCGACCGGATGCGCGACACAATGTCCTCGAGCCGCAGGTCCGCCAGGATCCAGGTAAGCGCCAGCAACGCGCCGGCCACCGCAAAGCTGATCAGCGTGCGCGAGCTGAGAAAGCGGCGCCGAAGATCCGTCCGTGAGGGTTCGGGAACGGCTTCGGTTTCGCGTCCCGAGTTGGCGGTCACGACGCGGCTCGCGGAAGCTGTGACGTCAGGTCGCGAGGGCGCGCCGCCAGGGCAAGCGACAGGATCAAGGCAAACACGATGCCCATTCCGCTCACAAACAGGCTGTCCACCAAATTGTGGATCGCGAACCCAACCAGGGCGCCCAATGCACCGACGACACTCCATTCGATCGTCGCGCCGCGTGCGCGACGCACGGCGGTCACCGCGGTCCAGAACGCCCACAGGCTGAGACCGGCAAACATGAGCATGCCAAGCAGGCCAGCCTCGGCGCCGAAGTTAAGAACGACATTGTGCGCATGCCCGAGCGGTTCGTCGAAGGGGTGGAGCGCGTAGGTTCGGTAGGCATCATCAAAGTTGCCGGCTCCCACGCCAAGCAACGGCCGGTCCTTAAACATCCGCCAGCCGGCCGCCCAGTGCGCCACCCGCTGAGCGATGGCGAAGTCGTGGTGAGCCCTGTGGCGCACGGCATCCTCCACCGGATGCGCCCCTTGAATCGTCCGCTCGATGTCCGGCGGCAACGTGCGATCGAAGATCCCAACCAGAGCCGCCAGTGCAAACGCGAGGACTCCCACGGCAAGCGCGCCCAGCGCGGCGCGGGCCCAGGGCCGTGTGCGATGCCCGGCAGCCAGGACAACCACAAGCGAACTCGCGCCGATGCCCAGCCAGGCGCCGCGCGATCGGCTGGCCGCAACGGCCATCAGGAGGACGATTCCCAGCAATATCAGCCAGCGTCGACGCGAGCCACGCGCGTAGATTGCCGCGGCCAGTACCAGCGGGACGTGAATGCCCAGGTACCCGCCGTAGGGGTTGGGCTGGTCGAAGGTGCCGAAGGCGCGCAGGACGCCGCCCACCACAAGACCGACGGGCCCGGCCTGCAGGGCCGTTTGCACGAGCCCTAGTCCCGCCTGCGCCAGAACGGCCGTGCCGACGGTCCAGGCCACCATCCGCCGGGCCCCAGGCTCGTGCATGACGTCCGCCAGGACCACGAGGGCGACGGCAATCTGGGTCCATTTGAGGACTTCTTTCAGGACGAGCGCAGGATTGACTGCGGCAAGGGCGGTGAGCACGAGCCATCCGGCAAATGCCAGCATGCCGGCGGCAAGCGCCGGCAGCGCTGGCCCACGTCTGGCGTCGCGCCCTGTCAGCCACACGGCGACAGCGGCGACCAGCAGCACTTCGGTGGGTCCGAGCGCGATTCCGCCAACCTGGATCTCGGCCAGGCCGCGAAACGGCACGGCGGCGATTGCCAGCGCAGCCAGTACGGCGGTCGAGGAACGCGCCTCGAGTGTCGGCAATGCCATCCGCAACAAGCAGGCGCCCACGAGCAGACCAAGGAGAGCCGTCAGCGCCAGCATGGGCACCAGGCCAGACGTACTTGCGGCGACGGCCAGGCCGACCACCGCAGCGCACATGACGACCGTGGCCGCCGGACCGGCCGGCAGCCTTCGGCCGGACGCCAGGCGGCCGATGACGCCCGGGTGATCGCCGGCGCCAGACGCGCCCCGGGCGCGCCACAGGACTGCGGCCACAGCAAGCGGACCGATCAGCACCACAAGCGCAACCGCGACCGGGAAGCCCGCCTGAACAACCACGCTCGCCGTGCCAACACTCATGGCCGCGGCGGCGAGCGCAGTTTCCTTGCGGCGGTCACCCGACCGCCGCAGGCGCAGCATCGTCAGGGCTCCGGATGCCAGCACGCCCGCGACTGCCAGCGGCACGAAGCGGATCCAGAAAACTTCGGTGGCGACCAGGGCGACCGGCAGCAGAACCAGCACCGGCGCCAGCGCGAGACTCGCAGCGGCCGGCGAGGTCCATCCACCTCGCCAGATCCCGCGTGGGACCGAGGCCGTCATACGCGCATTCGCGAGCAACCTGCGCCCGGCATTTCGCGTTCGGCGCAACGCGCGTGGCGCATCACGTTAGGTGTGCCATGTCAAAGAAACGGCCAAGATCGTATGTTGTTTCGCAAACCGGTGAGCCTAACCAGCCGCCAGGCAGTTGGCACGTTTCGGCGCCAATCGTCTCGGCTGACTGACAGCCGGCCAACGTACGATGCGTGGCATGTCTGACGTGCTGATCGGGCTTGGCTCGAATGTCGGCGATCGGCTGGGGCATCTTCGCAAGGCGGTGGACGGCCTGCGGCCGGTGCTCCGCCACCTTGAGGTCTCGGCTGTCTATGAGACGGCTCCCGTCGGAGTGCTCACCCAGCCGGCGTTTCTCAACGCCGCGGTGCGCGGAGAAGCGAGCATCGGTCCGCAACGCTTCTTTTTCCTGGCCAAGTCGCTGGAGTGTGCCGCTGGGCGACGTCCCGGTCCCACGCTGGGACCCCGTCAGCTGGATCTGGACATCATTGCGTTCGGCGACCTGGTCGTTGCCACAACTCGTCTTCGTATTCCACACCACGCGTTTGCCAAGCGAGGCTTTGTGCTGGCGCCGTTGGCGGATGTAGCCGCGGACCTGACCCTCCCGGGCGCCGACGCCACGGTGCGCACGTTGGCCGGGCACGTCGGCCGCGCGGGAGTTGCCCGGGTATTGCCGCCTGCGTCGCTGGCCGCGACGCGATAGCTGACCGATGCACCGGACGTACGCCGACGCGCTGGGCTGGCTGTACGGCTACGCCGACTTTGAACGCGATGCCGGGATCGGCGGCGGCCCGCCGTTCGAACGCGGACTGCAACGCACGGCCCGACTGCTGGACGTGCTCGGCAACCCGCACGCCGGACTTCGAATCGTTCACGTTGCCGGGAGCAAGGGCAAAGGCAGCGTGTGTGCCCTGGTGGCATCGGCCGCGGAGGCCGCGGGCCTGCGCAGCGGGCTGTACACCCAGCCGCACCTGCACAGTTTCCGCGAGCGCTTTCAGATCGACGGGCGGCCGATTGACCAGAAGGCGTTCGTGCATCTCGTCGAACGGTTGCAGGTCGCGGTGGAGCGAACCAGGGGCGAAACGTCCGGCCTACCCACCACGTTCGAAATCAGTACGGCGATGGCCCTCGCGTGGTTCCGAATGGAGGGTGTTGATCTGGCAGTCCTGGAAGTCGGTCTGGGTGGACGACTTGACGCGACGAATGCGGTGACACCCGATGTCACGGCGGTGAGCACGATCGTGCGCGAGCACACGCGCCTGCTGGGCGACACGCTGCCGGAAATCGCCAGGGAGAAAGCTGCCATAGCCAAACCTGCTGTGCCGATGCTCGTCAGTGACCAGTCGCCTGACGTCCTGAACGCCATTCGACACGTGGCCGAGGACGCCGGTGCTGACGTTCGCGTTGCGCCAGCGTTGCAAACCGAGCCGGGCGCTTGCTGGCGCGACGACCGCGCGACGACCGTTGCCCGGGACCCGCACTCCGGAGACGCGCTCCCATTGGGGCTGGCGGGCCCCCACCAGGCGCGAAACGCCGGGCTGGCGTATGCAATCTGCCGAGCTCTCGGGGACAGGGGCGTGGCCATCCCTCGCGACGCGATCCGGGCTGGATTCGGGGCCGTGCGCTGGCCAGGCCGCCTGGAACTCGTGGGTCGCGATCCGCCCGTTGTGGTGGATGGCGCTCACACGGCCGAAGCCGTTGACGTTGTAGTGACGACCTTGCGGCAGCAACTGGACATGCGGTGCGGCCCGGTAATTTTCGGCGCGCTGCGCGACAAGTCGGTGCGACGAATGACGGAGGCGTTACGTCCCTTCGCGACAGAATTGATCGTGATCGAACCCGGACACCCGCGCGGGCTGAAGGCCGGGGACGCATTGGGCCAGGTGCATCACGTAGCAAACGCCGCGACGGCACCCGACGCCGCTGCGGCTCTCGCCCGGGCGCGCGAGATTGTCAGTCCGGGGCAAGCCGTGCTGGCGACCGGTAGCCTGGCCGTTGCCGCTGATGTGCGGGCCGCGGCCGGCATTCCCGTTGACGTCGATCCTCCCGTTTTGACCGGCTCGTAGACATGGATACGCCCACCGACCGCCGTGCCCGTCGCCAGTTGGACGATGCCGCCGCATCCGGGTTGTTCGAGCGCGCGTCCGGCCGAGGAAAACCGCTGGCGCTGACACCGGACGATCCCAACGTTCCGGCCGACCTTCGGCTGGCTTTCAGGGTGATGCGCGATGCGAGTGTGTCGCCGCCGTGGATCGCATTGGCCGCCGAGGTGGAACAGGGACTGGAGACACTTCGGCGCCAACTCGCTCGGCACGAACGCCGGATGCGCCAACTCCGTGAGTCATTCGCGACCGGGCGCGCGGCGGACTTCAAAGACGCGTTCGCCAGCGCGCGAGCCGTGCACCAGCGGCAGCGACGCGAATTCGACAGCATCCTTGATCAGACTCGGCAAAACGTCGACAAGCTTGCGGCCACAGCGCCGGACGGGGCGCCGCGCGTGATGTTCCGGCCGTCGTCGTTCCGAAGGCGCTTCGATGCCATCTGGCCCTGGCCTGACGAGCACGGGTCCGAACGTCAGCAATGAAGCGGCACGTCCGACGCTGGCTCGGCCGAGGGCTCTGGATAACACTGTCGCTGGCCTTTGGCCTGCGCCGGCTCATCGGCGGCCGGCGAGCCCCGCCGGACGAGCCAAAGCTGCTTCTGATCGTGCGCTTCGACCTCATGGGTGATGTCGTCAACGCCCTCTCCGCCGCCCTGGCGGCGCGTGAGCGCTGGCCGCATGCCCACCTGGCGTTCATGACGCCGACTGCCTGGCAACCGATCGTCCGGCGCTGCCCGGCCGTCGACGAGGTCATCCCGTTCGACGGCGGCGCCGTCACGCACTGGCCGGCCGCGCTGAACCCCAGGGTCTGGGCGAGCGCCGCCGCTGCCGTGAGATCGGTCCGAAGACGGCGCTTCGACGTGGCCATCAGTGTTTACGGGCCAATTGCCGGCGGGGTGGTCGGGCTGAGCGGCGCGCGCTGGCGCGTCGGTTACCGGGCGGAAGCGCCACGCTGGAGCTTCGACGAAGCGCTGCCGGGGCGTCGTCACAACGGCGGCCCCCATGAGGCCGAGTTGGCAACCCGCCTGATCCGGCACGCGGATCCAGCCTGGCAGACCGTCGAACCCGATATCGAGTCGGATTCGGCAGCCGACCTGCCGCGCCCGCTGGTCGTCCTGCATCCCGGCGCGGCTCACGGCGAGGCCAAGCTCTGGCCGGACGCGCACTGGGCAACCCTCGCCCAGGCGCTGGAGCCCGAAGTAGGCACGCTGGCTGCGGTCGGTCTCACCGACGCACGACCGACGGCCGACCGAATGGCGGAATCCGCGGCCATCCGCGACCTGACCGGTCGCACCTCGCTCGACGAGCTCACAGGCGTTCTGGCCGCGGCCGATGTCGTGGTTTCGACGGACAGCGGACCCGGACATCTGGCACGGGCGCTGGGACGGCCAGTGGTCATGCTGCATGGCCCCACGGATATCGCCGTACATGGGCCTGGCGACCCGGCATCACGCGCTCTGCGCGTCGACCTGCCCTGCGGGCCCTGCTACAACTTCGACCGTCCGGCGGAATGCCGCTTCGGCGACGTGCTGTGCATGCGGTGGCTCTCACCCCGGCGCGTGCGCGAGGCCGTGCTGGAAGTCATGGCCTCACCGAAACGCGGGGCGTGACCGTTATGTCAACATGGGGACTCGGATAGAAGGTTGATGAGTTCCGCAACGACCAGCGCGACCAACACCCACCTGGACAAGCTCGAAGCGCGCATCCTCGGCGTACGCGTCCACGCCATCGAACGGGCACTGACCGTCGCCTGGATCGACGCCTGGCTGGCTTCCGGCGCCCGAGCGCACGTGGTGACGATCAACCCCGAAATCGTCATGCGCGCACGCCGCGACCCCGCCTACGGCGAGTTGCTGGAACGCACGCGCCTGAACGTCCCTGACGGCGCGGGCATCGTCGCCGCGGCCCGTCTGCGCGGACTGACCATGCCCGAGCGGGTGACCGGCGTGGACCTGGTGGACGACCTGGCCGGGCTGGCCGCCGTCCACGGCTACCGCCTGCTGCTCGCGGGCGCGGCCCCCGGCGTCGCGGACCAGGCCGCCGCTGAACTCCAACGTCGCTATCCCGAGCTCATTCCGCCCGCGACAATGGTCGGCGTGTCAGGGCCGGAAGGCGATGCCGACGCCCAGGCCGTAATCCAGCAGTCGCGCCCGCACATTGTCCTGGCCGCCTACGGCGCGCCCGCCCAGGAGTTCTGGCTCGACCGCAATCTGCGCGACCTGGCGCCGGTGGTAGGCATCGGCGTCGGCGGGACCCTGGACTATCTGGCCGGTGTGATTCCGCGCGCGCCCGCGCCCTTACGTCGAATCGGCCTGGAGTGGGCCTACCGCCTCGCCCGAGAGCCCTGGCGCTGGCGCCGCCAGTGCGCGCTGCCGGAGTTCGCCCGTCTCGCCATCCTCGAAGCCCTTGGCCTGGAGATTGGGGTTCGATGAGTCGCATCGCCGTGGTCGGCAGCATCAACCAGGACATCGTCATCCACGTCCCGCGCATCCCCGAGCCCGGTGAGACCGTCCACCACGGCCGCCTGGCACGCTATGCCGGCGGCAAGGGCGCCAATCAGGCCGTGGCCGCTGCCCGCGCCGGCGCGACGGTCAGCATGCTCGGCGCCGTGGGAACCGATGCCGCCGGCGACGACCTGCGACGAGGCCTGATCGCCCACGGCGTGGACACCACCCATGTCGCCCGCGTGGACTCGGCCGCCACTGGCACCGCGCTCATCGCCGTTGACGACGCCGGCGCAAACTCGATCGCCGTGGCCGAGGGCGCCAACTTCGAAATCGATCCGGCGGATGTAACAAGCGCAATCGCCGGCATTCAGCCGGTCGCCGTCATCGGCCAGCGTGAAGTCCCTGACAACGTCACCAACGCCGCCTTCGGGGCCGCACCGCCCGGCCTGCGCGTGCTCAACGTATCCCCGGTCGACGAGGGCGTGGCCATCGATCTCGGCCCGGTGGACATCGCCGTCGTCAACGAAATCGAAGCCGCGCAGTTGGCCGGCGACTCAAGCGCCGACGACGACCCTGCCGCGCTCGCCAGGGTCCTGGCCGAGCAAACCCATCGCGGCTGCATCGTCACGCTTGGCGGCCAGGGCCTTGTCGCCCACGTCGACGGCCAAACCTACGTCCAACCCGCGTTTCCCACGACCGTCGTCGACACCACCGGCGCCGGCGACGCCTTCTGCGGCGTATTCACCGCGGCTCTGGCATATGGCCATCCCGTCGAGTCCGCCCTGCGCTGGGGCCAGGCCGCCGGCGCCCTGGCCGCCGCCACGCCCGGTGCGCAACCCTCGATGCCAACGGCCGACGACATCCGTCGCCTCGCGGAGACAGAGCTGGCGTAGCGCGTGGCCCGTCCGTCACGGCTACGCTGAGCCTGCCGAAGTCCCAAACAAACCCATGCCCGTTCTCGACCGATTCCGCCTGGACGACCGCCGCGCCTTTGTGACGGGCGCCAGCCGTGGCATTGGGCGGGCCATTGCGCTCGCGCTCGCCGAGGCTGGGGCGGACGTGGCCGTGGCTGCGCGGGACGAGGCCCGGCTCAACGCACTCGCCACAGAAATCGAGATCCTCGGCCGCCGCGCGCACGTCGTTCCGCTGGACCTAGCCAACCTGGAATCCATCGAACCGGCCATCGACGCCGCGGCCAATGCGCTTGGCGGTCTCGACCTCCTCGTCAACAACGCCGGCGTCACCTACCGCGCCGGATTCGGAATTGAAGACCCGGCCGAGTTCGACCGCATGTTCGACGTCAACCTCGGCGCCGTGCTCTTCGCCAGCCAGGCCGCGCGCCCGCACCTGGCCGCGGCCGGCGGCGGCGTGATCGTGAACATCGGATCCATCGCCGGAACCAAGGGCACGGGCCTCTATGGGGCAAGCAAGCAAGGCGTGCATGCGCTGACGCGCGGCTTCAGCCGCGAGTTCGCCAGCGACAGCATCCGCGTCGTGGCGCTGGCCCCCGGGCAGGTCTTTACCGACATGGGCGCCCGCGTGCGGGCCAACCCGGATGAGATGAACACCCTGCTCCATCACACGGCGCAGGGACGCGTTGCCGACCCGTCCGAGATTGCCGCGGCCGTCGTTTACCTGGCCTCGCCCGCCGCCGGCTTCGTGACCGGAACGACCATCGCCATCGACGGCGGCCGCGACTTCTTCACGAGACGATGACCGCCACCGATCCCTTCCGCCTGGACGGCCGCCGCGCCCTCATCACCGGCGCCAGCCGCGGCATCGGGCGCGCAATCGCTGAAGCCTACGCCCAGGCCGGCGCGCGCCTGGCCCTGGCGGCGCGTGCGTCCGCCAACCTGGAGCAAGTCGCCAGCAACGTCCGTGAACACGGTGCCGACGTCCACACATTTGGTGCGGACCTGACAGATGCACAGGCGCCCACGCGCCTGGTCGAGCAGGCCGCCGAAGCCCTGGGCGGCCTGGACATCGTCGTCAACAACGCGGGCGACGGCGGCCACGACGGACTAACCCTGGACGCCTACCGCCGCTTGCTCCACGTAAACCTGCGCGCCCCGGTGCTGATCACCCAGGCCGCGCGGCCGTTTCTGCTCGGTTCCGAAGCCCCGGTGGTCATCAACGTCTCGTCGGTCTCGGCCAGGCTGGGCGGCGCCGAGCCCTATGGACCGCTCAAGGCTGCCCTGTCCTCCTACACCGTGGGTCTGGCCAGGGAATGGGGCAACGACGGCATTCGCGTCGTCGCCATCGCTCCCGGCGTGATCGAAACGGACATGACCGCCGGCTACACGGACGCGGATTGGTGGACCGGAAACCTGGCCGAGCGAGTGGCCCTGGGTCGCAACGGCCAGGTCGACGAAATCGCCGGCGTGGCCCAATTCCTTGCTTCCGACGCCGCCGCCTACATCACCGGCGCCGTCATTCCGGTGGACGGCGGCTGGGTCCACCAGTTCTAGGCGTCGCTCTACGTCCGGTCGATCAATTCCAGCCAGCGCAGGTCGATGATTCCGTCGGCGTCGGCCGACGGCGCCAGCACGCAGCCCAGTTGCCCGCTTCGCAACACCGCCATGTCCGGATAGCCGCAGCGCACGTCGCCGGCCGCCGGCGGCGGACCGTCGCTTGGACTGGCCAGCCAGCCGATGCGTCGCCAGGTCGCGCCGTCGTCCTCGCTCACGCTGCACCCCACGCCCGAGCGGTTGCCCGCCTCGTCGCGGTACGCGCACAGCAGCGCTCCGGATCGCAGCCGTTGCAGCTTGATGTTCGCGCCCCAGAACTCCACCGGCCGCGGCTCGGTCCAGCTCGACCCGTCGTCCGCTGAATACGCGACCACGCTTGGATGCCCGTCGAACACCCGCGCCACGGCCACGTACCGCCCGTCCGCCAGACGCGCCATGTCCATGTCCCCAAACCCCAGCGCCGGATGCGCCGCCACGATCACCGGCGCTGAGAAGCTCTCGCCCTCGTCATCCGTAAAGCAGACCCCCACCTGCCAGCCGCTGTCGCGCCCCGTCGTCCCGATCGCCGCCAGCATGTGCCGACCGTCGTCCAGCCGGTGCGGATTGCTCGCCCCGTAAAGCTCCGACCACTCGGGAAACAAGCGAATCTCGGGACTCTCGGGTCCCCACGTCTCGCCTCCGTCCGCCGAACAGGTCGTCGAGAGATACCACCCCGTACACGGCTCGTCGCCCGGCAGGCTGGGGTCCATCTGGATTCGCCCGAGTCCCAGCAACAGCCGCTTATCCGTAAACGGCATCAACCCGCCCAGGTGCATGCAGTCCCACCCGGGCTTCGCAAAAATGGCCTCAGGCGCCGTCCAGGTCGCCCCGTCGTCGTCCGATCGTGACGTCAACATCACGCTGTTGTTTCGACGCCGCACCCCCGGCGCCCAGCTAAACACCATCACCAGCCGCCCGCTCCCAAGCTGCGCCAGGCTGGCCGAGTAGTGTGCGTGCGGTGTGTCGCTCGCAAACAGCCGTCGCGCCTGCCCCACCGCTATCGGCGCGTCTTTGACAAGGTCCGGCTCGCCCACCATCAGCGCTACTCCGTCAGCACGCCGCCCGATCCTAAGGCGTCTGGTAAGTTGCCTGCGCCCAATGCCGGGTCTCAGCCCGGCAATCGCGGGGCACCCAACCGACACAACCATCAACCTGTGCCGACGCGCTCAGGTCAATGGGTGCTGCGCCGTCTGTCCGGCGATACACACCGCGCCGTCACGCCCACGAGGCATGCGGTCGCCGGCTGAGTAACGCCTCGACTCACACCCGTCGTCCCTGGCGCCCGCGGCTCAACGGTTTCCGGCGATTGCTGGACCTCGTGTCGTGCCCGCCCCACCCGTCCCATCTTCAACGAAGGGAATCCTTCCGTGTTTCCGCCTGCCCTCCGCGCCTCGTCCCCCGGTGAGCGCGGTGAATGCTTCGCCCAACCCACCTCTTGTTGGTGCTCTGAGGCCGATGTCTCCCTCGCACGCCTAGGCGCCGCGCCTCGCCATGCAGAGAGTTCTCTGCTATGAGAAGACTCCCCGCCTACCCGCTCTCCATCGGCATGTCCGCCATCGAGGGGCTGGCAAGCGCCACCGTCATCACCACCAGCCTCGTCTACCAGGTCGAGTCGGTGGGTCTCAACGCCCTTCAGCTCATCCTGGTCGGAACCGTCCTCGAAATGTCTGTCTTTGCTCTTGAGATTCCGACGGGCGTCCTCGCCGACATCTACAGCCGCCGTCTCTCGGTACTCGTCGGCCTGGCGCTCACCGGTGCTGCCTTTATTCTTGCCGGATCCATCCCCGCCTTTGCCGCGGTGCTGGCCGCCCAGGTCATCTGGGCGCTGGGCATGTCGTTCGGTAGCGGGGCGCGAACCGCCTGGCTGGCCGACGAAATCGGCGACGAGAGACTGTCCCACGCGCTGGTTCGAAGTTCGCAGGCCGGCTTGGTCGCTGGTCTGGCGGGAGCGGCCCTTTCGGTCGCTCTCGCCAGTCTGGATCGCAGCTGGCCGCTCGTCGCAGGCGGCGCCATGTACCTGGGGCTGGCCGCCTTCGCGGCGCTCACCATGACCGAGCGGGGATTCCGGCGGCCGCCGGCCGAGGAGCGTGAGACCTTCCGGTCCATGTGGAGGACGACGCGACAGGCCCTGCGCGTCATTCGCGGGCGACGAGTCCTGATCCTCATCGTCATGGTGCCGTTCCTGTTCGGCGCGGCCAGCGAAGTCCCGGATCGACTCACCACCCCGTTCCTCCTGCAAGACCTCGCCATGCCGCCACTTGGGCCGTTGGATCCCGTCGCGTGGTTCGGTCTCAGCAGCTACGTGTGGCTTGGACTTGGCTTTGTCACGCTGGAAGTCGTCCGGCGAACCATCGACACGTCGAACGATCGCAACGTGGCTCGCGCACTCATGGCCTTCCAGGCTCTCTACGTCGGCAGCCTGGTGGTCTTTGGACTCGCGACGGCATTCCCGCTCGCCATCGCCATGTTCTGGCTCCGCGGCCCGCTGCGGCAGGCAACCAATCCGTTGCTGAGCGCCTGGCAGAACCGCTTCGTGCCCTCGCGCGTTCGCGCCACGGTCCTGTCCTTCGGAGGCCAGATGGATGCCGTGGGCCAGGTGCTCGGCGGGCCGCTTCTCGGCGCCCTGGCGCTCGGCGTGTCCCTCCGCGTCGGGTTCGTTGCCGCGGCTGCCGTGCTGCTCCCCGTCGTCATCGCCTTCGCGATCCTGGCCCGGGCTCGCGCCTACACTGAATGACATCGAACCCACAACGGGCGCGTAGCCTTCGCCAGGGGCAGAAACAATGACCACCGAGAACGACGTCCAGGCTGAGCTTGCCGCCGCCTGGGCCGACCTGGAGAAGGCGCAGCAGCGTCTCAAGGACGTTCGCCGCCGTGTGCCGTCGGAGCCCGTCCAGGACTACCAACTCCGCGGGCCTGATGGAACGATCAACCTCTCGGAGCTGTTTGGCGCCAAGTCCGACCTGATCCTGATCCACAACATGGGCACGGGCTGTCCCTACTGCACCATGTGGGCCGACGGCTTCAACGGCGTGCTCCATCACCTTGAGGACCGCTCGGCCTTCGTCGTGGCCTCTCCTGACAGCGTCGAAACCCAGCAGGAGTTTCGGAGAAACCGCGGCTGGCGCTTCCGCATGTACTCGGCGGCCGACACCTCCCTGTTCAAGGACATGGGCTTCGAGTCCGACGAGGAACATTACGGCTCAAGCGCCATGCCGGGCGTCTCCGCCTTCCACAAGAATCCCGACGGCTCCGTCGTGCGTGTCGCCTCCGACTTCCTCGGACCCGGCGACGCCTACTGCAGCGTCTGGCACCTCTTCGACCTGCTCCGCGACGGCGTCGGCGACTGGGAGGCAAAGTTCGACTATTCGACGTAGGCAGCCACGCCTTCCGCCACGGTGGTCATGAGCGTTCGGCCGCCGCTCCTATAATCGCCGCCGGTTCGCCATCTCCCGAGCAGCGCCGTGTCCATTGACCGTTCGCAAGTCGACCATGCCGCCGAACTCGCGCGGCTCGAGTTGTCCGACGACGAGCGTGAGCGGCTGCGCGGCGAGTTGGGGCAAATCCTGCAGGCCTTCGAGGCGCTGAACACGCTGGACACCGAGCACATCCCCCCAACCGCCCAGGTCATCCCGCTGGGCAACGTCGAGCGCGATGACGTCGTCGCTGGCTCGCTGCCGCTGGACTCCGTGCTCGACAACGCGCCCCGCGTTGAGGACGGCCAGATTCGCGTTCCTCCCGTGCTGGACGAGTCCTGACCGGTGGCCAATGAGCTCTATAGGCTGACGCTGCACGCTGCCGCGCAGGGTCTGCGGGACGGCACGTTCAGTTCGGTCGAACTCACGCAGTCCCTGCTCGACCGCATCGACTCCGTGGACGGACGGATCGGCGCTTATCTCACCGTCACCGCCGAACTGGCCCTGGAGCAGGCCGCCGACGCCGACGCCCGCCGCGCCTCGGGCCGGGACGGTCCGCTGCTGGGCCTGCCCATCGCCCTCAAGGACGTGCTCAGCACCGCCGGTGTCCAAACGACCTGCGCCTCCCGCATTCTCGAAGGCTTCATTCCGCCCTACGACGCCACGGCCGTAACCCGCCTGAAGGCCGCCGGCGCCGTGACGCTGGGCAAGACCAACATGGATGAGTTCGCCATGGGTTCATCCAACGAGCACTCCGGCTACAAGCCGGTGCGCAACCCCTGGAACCTGGACAAGGTGCCCGGCGGCTCCAGCGGCGGCTCGGCGGCCGCGGTGGCGGCCGATGAGTGCGTGGCCGCCCTGGGATCCGACACTGGCGGTTCGGTCCGCCAGCCCGCCGCCCTCTGCGGTTGCGTGGGACTCAAGCCCACCTACGGCCGCATCTCGCGTTTCGGTCTGATTGCCTTCGCCTCCTCGCTGGACCAGATCGGCGTGCTGACCAAGGACGTCACCGACGCCGCCCTGCTGCTGGGGGCCCTGGCCGGACATGACCCGCGCGATTCCACGTCGGCCGAGGAACCGGTGCCGGACTACGCCGGCGAACTGAACGGCGACATCGGCGGGCTGCGTATCGGCGTGGCGCCCGAGTACTTCGGCGAGGGGCTCGACCCGCAAGTCGGTGACTCCGTCCGTGCGGCAATCAACGACCTGCTGGGCCTCGGGGCTACCGAGCGGGAGATTTCGCTGCCCCACACCGAGTACGCCCTGCCGACCTATTACGTCATCGCTCCGTCCGAGGCCAGCGCCAACCTGGCCCGCTACAACGGCGTCAAATACGGCCTCTCCGACCCGCAGGCCACCGACGTAGACGAGATGATGGCCCGAATCCGCGGCCGGGGCTTCGGGTCGGAGGTGAAGCGCCGCATCATGATCGGCACCTTCGCGCTCTCCTCCGGCTACTACGACGCCTACTACGTCCGTGCCCAGAAAGTCCGCACGCTCATCAAGTCGGATTTCGAGGCCGCGTTCCAGGACGTCGACGTCATCGCGGCGCCCGTCGTTCCGTCCCCGGCCTTTGACCTGGGAGCCAAGCTGGACGACCCCGTGGCCATGTACCAGTCCGACATCATGACCCTGCCCGCCTCCCTGGCCGGCCTGCCTTGCATGAGCATCCCCTGCGGGTTCGTGGACGGACTTCCCGTGGGTCTCCAGCTCATCGCGCCCCCCTTCGCCGAGTCCCGCCTCCTCCAGGCCGCCCGCGCCTACGAACGCGCCCGCGGCGACCTGGCCGCACCCCTCAAAGCCATCGACGCATGACCACCGCCACCGCCTACCGCGTGGTCATCGGCCTTGAAACCCACGTCCAGCTCCGCACGCAAAGCAAGATGTTCTGCGGCTGCGCCGCCGACTACGCCAACGCCCGGCCCAACACCCACGTGTGCCCCGTCTGCCTGGGCATGCCAGGCGTCCTGCCGGTCATCAACCGCGAGGCCGTGGACCACACCATCCGCACCGGCCTGGCCCTCAACTGCGAGATCCCCGAGTACGCCAAGTTCGACCGCAAGAACTACGCCTACCCCGACCTGATGAAGTGGTATCAGATCTCCCAATACGACCTGCCGCTCTGCATCAACGGGCACTTTGACGTCGAGGTGGACGGCGCAACGACCCGCGTTGGCATCACGCGCGTCCACCTGGAAGAAGACACCGCGCGCCTGACCCACGTCACCGCCGCCGACGGCGCCCCGGCCAGCCTCATCGACGTCAACCGCTCCGGCTCGCCACTGATGGAAATCGTCAGCGAGCCCGACATCCGCACGCCCGCCGAGGCGATGGCTTATGGCGAGAAACTACGTGCCCTGCTCCGTTGGATCGGCGTATCCACCGCCAACATGGAAGACGGAGCGCTGCGCATCGACGCCAACATCTCCGTCTGGCCCCAGGGCGAGCCGATCGGCGACGTCAAGGTCGAAGTCAAGAACATGAACTCCTTCCGCGCCCTCGGCCGCGCCCTGGCATTCGAGATCGAACGTCAGACCGGCCGGCGCGAGCGCGGCGAAGCCATCGAACAGGAAACCCGCGGCTGGGACGAGACCTCAGGCGCCACCCGCTCCCAGCGCACCAAGGAATACGCCCACGACTACCGCTACTTCCCCGAACCCGACCTGCCCCCGCTCCACGTCACTCGACAGCGCGTCGACGCCCTGCGCGCCGCCCTCCCCCGCATGCCCGACCAGGTCGCCGCCGACCTGA
>JAPOXI010000042.1 GCA_026707185.1 Chloroflexota bacterium | reverse complement strand
TGGCGGAGGCGGCGATGTTGGGGTGGTAGCAGAGGGTGGGGATGTCGATCCCGAGGTCGGCGGCGGCCTCGAGGATGGAGGTGCCGGGGGGCACGGTGATAGGACGGCCGTCGATGGTGAGCGTCACAGCGTCGCACGCCGTCGCCATGCAGAACCGCCCGCTGCTGAGAGGGAGCCGACTAGCCTACGTTACCGGGCTGATCGGGTGGCTCTTGACTTCTGTTAGCAGGGGGGCGGTGGCGGTTTCCGGGAGGCGGGGGAGCGCCTGAGCCGACGTTTTCGCCCTCGTCGAAGATGAGCCAGAAGATGTAGCCCATCCAGATCAGGGCGACGAGGACGACGGGGATTACGACGATGACGAGGATGAGGCCGGGGTCGGTGACCGAAAGATCGGCGTCCGGGGTAGCGCCGGGACTCACGGACGGGGCGAGGGCCGCGACGGGCGACACGCTAGTTATCAGTCCCGCTTTGGCCAGGAGCAGGGCCAGGTTTCGGAGCCGCATGTCAGGGTGCGACTTCGATTGCGTCAGGCCAGGGGGTGAGGTCGATTTCCCAGCCGATGACGCCGGAGTAGTCGAGCCAGCGGCTCGGGCCGCCGACTTCGCGGAATTCGATGCTGACGATGCCTGAGAGCACTTCGGTCGATGTGCCGACGTCCCGCACCTCGATTCGCACGAGTGGAATGACCTGCTGGACCCAGAGGCTTGTCGTTTCGGGACTGAATCGTGACACGTTCAGCGCCAGCAGGTAGGACCGGCCGGGAACGACATCCGCCGCGCGGACGCCGGGATCCCCATTGATCGTAAGCCGCCGAGGGTCAAATTCGATGCGTGCCATCTGCGTGTCGACGGCCAGGGTCAGGGGAGCGGACCACCACCGGACCGAGTCGCGCGGGTCGGTTTCGCGCGGCACTACCCCAGACGCTCCCGCTCGATAGAGCCGGAATTCGGTCCCGGAGGTGATCGAAAGGCCGGCGGGGTTTCGGTACCAGAGATTGATAACGGCAAGCTCGCCATCAACGCTCCCGTCAAAACCGAGGCCGGCCTGGGGCCGTGCGTCTTCGGCTGTCGTGTGGAAGGCGGGCCGTAACTGAGCGAACGGCGCCAGGTCGGCATGGGAGGTGACGGTCAGCTTTTCGCAGTCGCGAACGGTCAGGCTGGTGACCTGCGGGGCCCCACGCAATTCAGGTTCCGTCGGCCCGGCGGCAACCGTGCTACCCGGTTCGCCCAGCAGCCGCAGGTCCAGGTGACCGCCGGAGGTCGAGTTGCAGGCCTGCCGGAGTGATGCCGGCAGCCGAGCAAAGTGCGGATCGACGCGCCAGACGGACGACCATGCCGAGGCGAGATCGTAGACCCGCATGCCGTAGCCGGCCCAGATGGCGTCGTCGCGGGTCAGGCCGAGGGCGGTGGGTTCAACGTGGTCGAGGAGGGCGACTACGCCCCAGTCCGGGACTCGATTGAGCCGCTGAACGCGCGGAATCCGAATCGCGGACTGGTCGAAATAGATCGCTGGCGCACGCAGGTCTTCCTGATCGAGAAGGTTGTTGAAGAACATCCGGCTCTGGTGCGGCGTCAGACCTTCCACGGCAATGACCGGCGCATCGGCGGCAACGAGCTCACGCAGCGAACGATGGTTTGCGGGATGTACTTCGGCGACTCCGGCACCGGGCATAACCTCGAAGACTCGATGGCGCTCGCCCGAGACCGAGCGCCGGTCGGCGACGAGCCTGAAGTGCGCCGGGTCGTCCAGCAGCTGTCGTGCGCGGGGTGGGAGCGCGCTCTCCCAAGCGTCCGTCAGATGCAGGTGGGTGATCTCCATGTCCGCCAGGTCGTCACGGTGCAAGAAGCGCAAGGCGTCCTCGTACTCCGGCATTGCGCTGCTTGAGATCACCTGTACCCTGCGCGCCGATGTCGGGGAGGCGATTCCAGCCACCGATGCCGCGACGGCGGGGCGTGGCGTGAGCAGGCGCGCCTCATTCGGCAGCGCGTCCGACAGCCACGCATAGAAGTCCCAGTTCCGGTCGAGTTCGGCAAGCCACCGCGATTGCCCTACGTACGGATAGCCCGGGCCATGAACGACGGGCTGGCCGACCGCGAAGCCACTGTCAGCCGCCAAGCGCAGCCCAGCCGTCGCGCGGGGCACGGCTGTCGGGAGTACGGCAAGTACAAGCACGGCCGCAACGGCCAAGCGTCGAGGCCAGCCTCGCAGCCCCGCGACGAGGCCGCTGACTCCGGCGGTCGCTGCGAGGGCCGCCGCAGCCGTCGCGAGAAACGGGATGCGCGCGTCATTGAAGGGAAGTGCGGACTGCAGAAACACCGCCGCTACCAGCCCCAAGGCGCTTGCGGCCGTCAGGTAGGCAAGCCCCCAACTCCGTTTCCGATGGATGACGAACACGCTGACGGCCATGAGCGGCAGGACGCCGAAGCGCACGAGGGCAGGACCAGCACGCTCGAAGGGCGCCAGTTCGTCCATGGGCGGCTCGAACGCGACGCGCACGAGGCCCACCTGGCCGCCACGCTGAAGCACCGCGTCGGACAGCGGGCCGCCGGCAAACAGGGCCAGACCAGCAGCGACGCCCAGCGCGATGAGCAGGGCCGTCCGCTGACGCCCGCGAAGGCGGGTCAGCCGAAACAGTCCGACCGCGCCGAGCGCGGCACTGGCGAACAGGAACACCGCAGCCTCGGCCAGCGCCGCGACACCGGCGGCGGCCGCGAGCAGCGCCGCCTGTCGTCGACCGGGCCCCGCTTCGAGGACTGCCGCGATGAGAATGACGATGCAAAGCGCCAGCGCCCAGTGGGGCTTGTGCAGCCACCTGAACGCCACGTCTGTGCCGGCAGGCACGAAACCGGCCAGAAGTCCTGGAAGGCCCTCAAGTTGCCGCTCAGGCGAGACGTAGGGCGGTAGCCCTATCGGCATTGGGTGCCGAATCAGCCCGAGAACCGCACCCGAACCGACGGCCAACGGCAGGGGCGCTCCAACGTCCCGGGCGAAGCCGACCGCGGCCAACAGCATGGCGACGACAAGGAGCGACGAAAAAACCGCGACGGCCGTCCACGGGGGAACACCGGCCGTGTTCGCGAGGATGGCCGCCAGCAGGTCGGGGCCGTAGTGATAGCCGATTCCGGCGTCCTGCCCGTAGGGGGCCACTGGCGGAAAGACGCCTCGCCCCATGCGTTGCACCAACGCAAAGTGCCACGACTCTTCAGCGGCACGGACCTGCGTTCGATTGGCGAACGCCAGTACGAAAATGCCGGCGGAGGTGAGCAGGAGCGCGAGAGCGGCGAGCGCACCACGTCGGGAGGGACGACGCGTCGAGCCGCGGCGCCAGAACACGACCGAGGCGAGAACCGATGGCGCGAGGAGGCCGAACCAGGCGCTGGGGGCGCCGGGGATCAGGTAGGCGGAGAGGTTGGTGACGAGCAGGACGATGACGATGCCGATGGCGGGGGCGTAGAAGGGCCAGACGGGGCGTGGTCGATCGTGGAAGACGGCGTGGGCCAGGGGCGCGCCGATGGCGGCCATCCAGAGGCAGACGCCGGTGGAGGCGACGATGCCGAGCCAGGGCGAGACGGTTGGGTCGAGGTTCATACCGGCGGCCCCGGGGGCATGACGGCCGAACCGGCGCCCCGGAGCGAGTCACAGCTCAGTCGCACGAGCGTACCTTGCGCCAGCTAAAGGCCCACCATGTCGGCCCGAGAGAATCGCCGCGGAGCCGGGGCGCCGTGATCCGTCGGCGTCACTCCCGACGCGTCGACCGTCTTACGGCCTGATCGAGGAGGCGGCGGAGGGGGGCGGCGTCGGCGAGGCCGTCCATGAGGAGGTCGAGGGTGGCGAGGCCGACGAGGGCCCAGCCGAGCGGAGGCACGCCAGCCACCACGAAGACTGCGCCAGCGAATGCGAGGACGCTGAGGAGGGCATCGGCGCGCAGGAACGAGGTTGGGTCTTCGGCCGGTTGGCCGGGATCGAGCGGGGCGACGACGCCGCGGTGAAACCGGCGGGTGAGGCTCCAGCCAGGCGAAATGGAGCCGGCCGCCAGCACCAGGACGACGAGCGTGACCAACCAGGGGGCGGCCTCGATCCAGGCCATCATGAGCGTGAGGCCAAAGGCTCCGGCCATGACGAGCTGGTGGAAGCGGCGTTCGCCGCGATCGGTCATGGGTACGGGCCCGCCGCGGCCATAAATCCAGCGCGTGCCGGTCGGCGGGCCGGAGGGAGCCGACCACGACGCGGTCCACTGGTCATCGCCGCGGGCACGCGAAGATTGAGCGCGCGACGGATTGGTTGCCAAACTCTCGGCATGGCCGCCCAAGATTCCGATACCAGAGAATTCCAGGACCCATGGTAGCCAGTGCGTGGCGCGCGACGCTGGGCGCGCGGGCGCTGGGAGCGCTGGCCACGGCGGTGATGTTGTTTGCGGCATTTCCACCGCTGCAGTGGACGGCGCTGGCCTTCTTTGCCTGGGCGCCGCTGGCCCTTGCGCGGTCCGGGGCAACAGGGCGGGCTCGTCGAGGTCTGAATGGCCTGATGCTTGGCGCCCTCTTCGGGCTGATTGCCACGACGGTCAATCCGCCCGAGGTGGTGACCGGCGCGGCCTGGTTTGGGATTTCGGCGGGTGTGGGGGTTCTCTCAGGCCTAGCGGCGGCGCTGCTGGACGTGCCAGCCGGTCCGGAACGGCTGATTCGGGCGTTGGGCCCGTGGGCGCGCATCTGGGCACCTGCACTGGCCTGGACAGGAATCGAGTACCTGCGACTGATCACGACGGCAGGGCATCAGTGGGGCATGGTGGCGACGACGCAGGTGGACGTGGCGCCACTGCGGGCGTGGCTGCCGGTGGCGGGGATGTGGCCGGTCGTGCTGCTGACGGTGGCCACAGGCCAAGCCATTGGCGCGATTGCGCTCGTGGCCCTGGGTCGATTGCCGCTTTCTCGGAGCCTGGCTGTTGGCATCGGGGTCGCGGGACTGGGATGGCTGGCGGGGCTGGGACTGGCAGTCTCCGGCGGCACGCCGGAGATCCAGTCGATCCGGGTGGGCCTGGTTCAGACGGGCGACCACGTGCCATCGCATCCGCGGACGCGGCCGCTAATCACGACGGTGCGATACCGGGAGCTCACCGACACGATTACGGATATGCACACGCCGGCGACACTGGAGGCGGTTCGGCAGGGCGCGGAGCTGGTGGTGTGGCCGGAGGCCTCGGGCTGGGTAGCGCCTGACGATCCGAACGCGACGTCGCAGCTGGACGGGGTTCGTTCGGTGGCTCGGCGGGCGGGGATTCCGATCGTCTGGCCGTATTTCATCAGGATCGATCCGAATCGCACGCGCAATGAATTAGTGCTGGTGACGCCGGATGGCCGGATGTCGAACCCGACGACGAAGGATCACCCGGTATACGCGATCGGGGAGCGTAGCGTGACGGCCGGGTTGTACGAGACCTACGACGTGGCGGGGATTCGGCTGGGACTGGCGGCGGGTCCCGACGGGACGTATACGGACACGCTGGCACGGCTGGCTGGAAGGGGCGCCGCGCTGGTGGCGATTCCGACGCACGACTGGGCGGCGTATACGGCCCCGCATATCGGGCACCTGCGGTTGCGGGCCATTGAGCACGGGCTGTCCATCGCGAAGGCGGACTGGCGCTATGGGTCGGTGGTGATCGGGCCGGACGGCGGGGTTGTCGCAGGCACAGCGCTTGAACAGGCGCAGGAGCGGCTGCTGGTGGCCGATGTCCCGCTTGGCGAGCCGGGGACGCTTTACACCGCGACGGGCGACTGGCTGGGCGTGGTCTCGCTGGCGGCGGTGGCCGCGATGCTGGTTGGAGGTGCGGCGTTGGGTGTGCGCGACCGAAGGATCAGCGGCGGCCGGCGGGAATCAGCGACGCGCCCCAGCTGAAGGCGAGCAGGCCGACGACGGCGAGAATCAGGGTGACGACGGCCGTGTGCCAGCCCAGATCGTCCAGGGTGGCGGTGTAGGCAGCGGCGGTATGCAGGACGCCGGCCAGCAGGACGTAGGCGGCCAGCCGGCCGGCGAGCCAGCCGCGGGCCAGCATGTAGGCGGTGCCGAACTGCACGGCGACCCAGGCCCATTCACGAACGAACACGAATGCGAGGTCGGCTCCCGACAGGTCAGCCTGGAGCGCCTGCGTGAGCGTGAGTTGCGTGGCGAACAGGGCATAGCCGGCCGTTGGGGCGATGGCGGCGGCCGTAACGGCCCTGGGGTTGGATGGGCGCGCCATGACGAAGCCGACGATGAGCAGCATGACGAGCTTGGCGAACTCGTCGGCGTAGGCGGCGACGATGGCGGAGACGAGGCCGACCAGCGCGACCTGGTCGCGCATGGCGGACGCTCCGACGTTCTGAGTGACGATGTCGAGCACGGCGATGGTGAGTTCGTCACGGAGCCAGACCTGGGCGAATGGATAGACGAGGACGCCGAGCAGCAGACCGAACCACACGCCGGGACGGCCGAGCAGCAGCGGCGCGCCGGCGCGGCCCCAGAACAGGCCGAAGGCCAGGGCGGCGGCCACGGCGACGGGGTGCGGGGCGACCAGGAACTGCTGGAGGACGCCGGCAGGGTTGACTAGGGCGTCAATGGGTCGGGTGGCGGACGGCTGGCCGGGCCGGGCGCGAGGAGGGCCGGGCGGCGCTCAGCCGGAAGGTGTGACTGGTAGGATTGGGGCAGCCTGCGGGCTCTGGCGGGGAGCGCTGAGAGTCCGCCTGATCGTTTACAAGTACAGAGTCGGGGCGCGCCATCATTTGGGTCGGTGGGTGAGTGGTTAATACCACCAGACTGTAAATCTGGCGCCT
>JAPOXI010000028.1 GCA_026707185.1 Chloroflexota bacterium | reverse complement strand
CCGCCGCCGACTCCCCCGACGTCGTCACATTGCTGCCCGCCAGCTCCAACACCTCGCAGTCCGGAAACAGCCCGCGCAACTCGTCACTCCGGTACATATGCATCGGCGGATGCTCCAGCTCCATCTCCGGCGTTGGGAATCCCGGCAGATCCCCGTGCTCGGCAACCCGCCACACATGCCACGTCTCTGGATCCTCCAGGATGTACATCTGCGGTTGGCGCACCAGCGTCGCCATCGTCCCCAGCCGGCTCATCACACTCACCAGCAGAACCCCGCCCGGCCGAACCACGCGAACCAGCTCCGCCGCCGCCACATGCCGCTGCTCACACACGTACGACAAAGCGCCCCCGTAGCAGATCACCGCATCGAAGAGCCCATCCCCGAACATCGAGAGATCCGCAATATCCCCGGCCACAAACGCTTCCATCGCGTCTGAGACACCCGCGTCCGCCATCGTCGCCCTCGCAAGCTCCAGCTGACCCTCGGATAAGTCCAGGGCCGTCACGGTCGCCCCAAGCTCCGCCGCCGTCACCGTAAACCGCCCCGGCCCGCACCCCGCATCCAGCACCCGGTCCCCTCGCCCCACATACCGCGCAATGAAATCGGCATGCACCACCGCCTTCAACCGCCCCGCCACCGACCCCTCCAACCGCTCCCACTCCCGTTCCCCGTACGCGTCATAAAACCCCTTCGTATACCCAGCGTCATACATACCCACCCCTCCTCACCCACCATCCCGGCTTCCCCGGGGAGCCTGCCCTGAGCCTGTCGAATGGGGGACCCAGCAGCGTCCAACAATCCAAGCGCAACCCGCCACCCCGTCCTCGCTGAGTCCCAGGCTCCCCGTCGCCTGCACTCATCTCCCACAATGTCATCCCCGTGGAGGCGGGGACCCAGCAGCACCCATCAATCCCAGCGCTACCGGCCACCCCGTTCTCACTGAATCGCAGGCTCCCCGTCGCTCCGACTCGCACCCGTTCGTGGTGAGCCGGCCTGGAGTCTTTCGGTAGGCCGTGTCGAACCACCTAGCCCTCAGCACCTAAGCCACTAAAGCAGTCCCGTCTCCCGCAGGGGCGGCGTCTCCGACCCGTCCGTCTTCAGGTCGTGCGTCTCCTCCGGCGTAGGTGCCGGTCACAGACCGTCGCCATCCGCTCGAAAGTCACACCCCACCCAAGTCATCCCCGCCTCAATGGCCGAGATTCAGCAGCAACCTACGGGTCTCCGCAGCCGCCCTTCCTTCCCGGCATCGGCGCTGGCCGGATTGGGAATTGACCTGTGTACTGCTTGCGTTGACAGGCGAGTGCTGCCGCAACTCTGACTATTCTTCCAGACGACCGACCGTCTATTGGCTACGTCGGACCTTTCTCCGATTAGCCGAGCCCAGTCGGGCCGTCCATCATCTGGTCAGCGCGGTTGGCGCCAGTGTTGGCCGTGTCGTTCGCTGCCTTGCCAATGTCGGCCAATGCCCTCTTCAGAATCCGGCGCAAGAATCGCAAAACCCGCACGTTGACCTCCCGTCGCCAAACCTTGCGGAGTCTAGAGATAGATGCTAGCGCACGACGAAGTTACCCCTCCATTGGCTACGTCATACGTTCGTCGCATCCTGGCACCGGTCAGACCGCTCGCCAGTGAGAACGCTCCATGCCCTTAGGCGCACCGATGACGACGAGCAGCAGTCGCTCGCGCAACGTCCCCCTAACCTGTGGCGGGTGCCTGCTGGTCGGCCACGTCACCATGGTCGGTACGCTCGCTGGCAGCGCCCTCGCGATCTCATTCCAGGGTGGCTGAATGGAACCTGCGATCAGCTCGGTGTCCGACCCTAACGTGCGAAGATTCGCCGAGATCGCACAAGTCATCGGCGTCATGGCGCTGTTCGTCGCACTGGTCAGTCTGATCGTCTACGGCTTCCGGTCAGAATCGGACCCGCGCTGCTACGTGGACTCCGGCAGGATAGCGGCGAGACGGCGGTTGCAGCGGCGGTTAATAACTGACGACGACCTCGAGCGCGATGACATGCGGGCTTTGCTCGGCGGTTCACCCGGCGAAGGTGGAAGCGGCTAACCGCGAACCCAGAGCACTCGAATTCGCTGTCGCGTCACGAGGCCCACCGCCGCGGCGAACACTGCCAGCAGGCTGCGCAGCCCAAGCGTTGTCCATACGTCGAGACGCCTATCCACGTTCTGTCCACTAATCGCGCCTGTCAAGTAAGTAGTAGCTGTCGCGTGTGGCCGCAGATCTGGAACAGTAGTGGTACCGCACGCTGACTATTCGCAGTCGGGTGTTGATTTCACCTAGCAAGCCAGGGTCGAGGGGCCCGCTTCGAGCTCAAGTCTTGACGCACCACGCTCATCGCTAACAACGCTGATGACTGTGGTATCCCCTGCACCTATAGCCTGGACTATTACAGCCCAATCGTTTTTCAGGACGTGCAGCGACTCAAGACCGAAGTCCCAATTAGCGAACCCCCAGAATCGAACGCAGCACCGGATACACCACTCATAGCGGAGAAGGCGAATAGCGGTGACGTAGTCGAAGAGCTTAGCGCCAGACCATTCCCAACGACCGAAGACGAACAGGAGCGCCGACAACAGTAGCGGCACATTGCCCAGCTTCCATTACCAGAACGGCACTTCAGCGAGCAGCGGTGAGTCCACATTCTGGACTGCGACCAGCAAGATCCCAACATTCCATCATTCAGGCTTCCGAAGTCCGCCCTGGTCGCGTGATGCCGCAACATCTCCTCGCGGAATCAATCGAATTACTCACGCAACTCTGCCCGCGTCAGCGCGTGCCACCGAACTTCGAGTCGACCGCCTCGATCTTCGTGATCCTCCGCCACCTGTTGCTCAACACAGCCGCAGTCAGCCCGTTAGCCGATCCGCTATTACGCAGCGGCGCGGAGTGCGCGTACTTTGCCCCAACGTACCTGGAACTCCCATCGACATCGCATAAGGCATGGCTACCAGACCTCAGCAGGCCGCCCGTGGCGAACCCTCTGCCCCAAGTCGATTCTCAGCCCGCACCTCGTCGACCGCTTGAGCCACACCTTCCTTGATCCCCTCTGCCGTCTGTTCACGAAACACCCGACCGATCCGCTTCAGGACTTCGTGCCCCTCCGCCCATCGCGCATCCAGCGCAACCAGCCGTTCAATGTCAGCCGCCGACACGATCCCCGCCATCGGTGTCCCGTGCATCGCCACCACAAACCGAATCTCGCCGCTAAACGCCAGTCTGGTCTCGTTGCTCCACTCCGAGTCTTCAGATCCCCCAAACCGACCAGCACCACTTCTAGGCGCCTAAGGCTCGTCCTCCCGGGCTTTTCTCAGAACGTACTGCCTGATTTCCTCGTTTTCCCGCCTGGTGTTCTCCTTCATTGCCTCGCCCATAATCCGAGCGGAAACCATGCGAAGAGCCATACGAAAGACAAGCAAGATCATCACAACGGACCCAAGAACCGTCACAACCAGATTTCCGTCGCTCCAGGCACTCGAGATTGTCACGGCGCACCCGACAACAAACGGCGACGCCAACAGCGTGACGAATATCGTCAGCACCCACGTGGCGACAGATCCCCCGGGCCCAACCGTCGAATCGCCCTTACTCACCTGCTCGGATCCCGCAACCTTCCGCCACCAGGCAGTCTATCGCCCGAGCGCCCATTCGCCGCGCCCCTTCCGTTGGCATTCAATCCAGCGCTACTCGCCGGCGCCACGAATCACTGATTCCCCACGCACCGCACCGGCGCCCGGCATCTCGACCCACCGGGTCGTCGCAACCGGATTCGCGGCATCGCCGTCACATCGTTCCCGTCGCGATGCGCACAGGGCATCCTCCAAGGGAATCTCGTTTCCACCATTCAATTCTGTAGGCTCTTGAAATCTGCCCGATGCTGAGCAACGCCGGATCCCGTGCACGTGTGCGAGGGCACGGGAGTGTGATCTGGCGGAGCCGGCGATCGGCGAAACGGAGTCGTCACAGGTGTGGGCGGGAATCCGACGCGCAGCGTTGCTACTGATCGCGACAATCGCTCTTGTCACGCTTGGCGTCTCGATCGCCCAGGCCCAGTGGCCCACCACCTGCGTTGAACTCAACGACCTCGCCGAGGCGGCGGCAGGCAATCACCAGAACGTCGGCATCTATCAGCGTGCGTACGGGGATCAGGCTGAAGCGCAGTGTCAGCACGACCACCGCGACGATGTGCGCCGCACCTTCGCCTGGGCCCTGGGCGGCACAGGCGAAGCGGTCGCCGGGATCTGGCCAACCAGCTGCGTCGCGCTCAACGATCTGGCGGAAGCCGCCCGCGGCAACCCGGGCAACGTCGGCATTTACCAGCGGGCCTACCCTGATGCCGCTGAGGCCGAGCGCGCCTGTCGGTCGGATCATCGCGGCGATGTGATCGCCACCTTCGCCTGGGCGATCCCGGCCCGGGTCCCGGAGCCAACGCCGGAACCTGAGCCCGAGGCTACGCCTACCCCGCAGTCGATCCCGCCAAAGGAGCATCCGGACTATCCACGCGTTCGGAGTGTGGCCTTCGCTCGCAGCGGCGATGCGGACTTTGCCAATGCGGTGGCAGCCAACGTCATCGAACGTGGGGCCATCGACAGCTTCCTTCGCGGAACCGATCCGGGCGTGCAGTTCGGGCGCTGGAATTGCCCGTCGCGAAGTGCGGCCTGTCCCCTGGCTCCTGAGGCATCGACTGCTCCACCACCTCCGCAGATCGATCAAGGCGCCCAGGGCCAGGTTCCGGGGAGGGCGCCCTGCATCCGGCTCAGCGGCTTGGTGGCTCGGATCACAGTTTCTTACTGGGACGGCGGCACTCTCGACCTGTCCAACCTGGATGCTGACCAGACCTACGAGGTCCTGGTGACCAGCAGCAGCCCCTCCAACCTTGGGATCGGTGACTGCCTGGGGGCATCGGAATGGACCACGATCACGGGATCAACGTCTCGCAGCTTTTGGTTCGTCATGCGCGGCTGCACGGTGGGCAATGCGACGATCACGATCGAGGTGCGCCCGGCCGGGGCCAGCAACGCCGCGGCCAGCCTGATCCACCATGTGACGGTGGAACCGATCCCCGACTTCGTGTGGGCGCAACATCGGGCGTCGGCCGAGGAGGGCATGCAGTCCGTGCGCGACGCCTTCGCACGGGCGGCGCAGGTGCAGCCGGCGCAGCGGCCATTCCCGCCGCGTCTGTTCGGCTACGTAAGCAGCGCCACTGCGACCGCGACCACCGTGAGCTGGGCGACCTGGTGGGCATCGGCCCCCACGGACGACGTGGAGATCACCGGCTTCCAGATGCGGTACTGGCCGAATGATGAGCCGTCCAAAACCACCACGATCGAGATCACCGGCGCCAATACCTGGCAGCAAGGTCTCACTGGGCTTGCGGCGGACACCTGGTACAGCATCAACATGCGCGCCTGCACCAACCAGGAGGACTGCTCGACAGCCGAATGGTCAATCGACTACCAGTTCAAGACGCAGCCGGGCTAAGTCTGCATTCGGGAGTGGCGGAGCGCTGGGACGACACCATCACCGTTGCCTCTGCGCAGGCCGACGCCGTGACGACGGACGGCGTGGCCAGGTGACGCGGGCGCTCGCGGTGACAGCGTTGCAGGCAATGCAGTCGTAGCCGGCAGGGCTGGCCTTGCCGGCTACGCGTCGGAGCTACCGCTTCCTTCATCGCCTCCCCTTCTGGTCGCGGAACTCCCGACCGATTCGCTCCAGAATCTCGACTTCCCGGTCCCATGGCTCATCCATTTCAGCCAGATGATCTACCCGGTCATAGCCGCCGCCAGGATCACCCCACCCGTCCCACCCACAAGCAGCCCAACCACCGGCAACAGACTCACCATCCGCGTCTTGAGGTTCGCAACGTCCGCTTTCGTGGTGGAGCAATCCAGCGTCCGATCCGATTTGTCCCAAAGTCCCGGCCTCGTCGGTACCGCTCCTGGTTTCGCCTCATCGTCGTCACATCCTTCCAATCGCGATCCGCACAGCGCACCCTTCGACGGCATCCCGGTGGCGCCATTGAGTTGTGTAGGCTTCTTCATATCTGCTCGATGATGAGCAACTGCACATCCCCTGGGGGTGCGCCGAAGGCAACTGCTGGGTGGTCAGGCGAAGCCGGCAATCGGCCAAACGGAGTCGTCACGAATGTCTGCGGGAGCCCGGCGCGCGGCGGTGCTGCTCATGGCGACGATCGCTCTCGTCACGTTGGGCGTCTCGATCGCCCGGGCCCAGTGGCCCACCACCTGCGTTGAACTCAACGACCTCGCCGAGGCGGCCGCAGGCAATCACCAGAACGTCGGGATCTATCAGCGCTTGTACGGTGATCAGGCTGAAGCGCAGTGTCAGACCGACCACCGCGACGATGTGCGCCGCACGTTCGCCTGGGCCCTGGGCGGCGACGGTGAAGCGGTCGCCGGGACCTGGCCAGCCAGCTGCGTCGCGCTCAACGATCTGGCCGAAGCCGCCCGCGGCAACTCAGACAGCGTCGGCATTTACCAGCAGGTCTACAGTGATGACGCCGCGGCCGAGCGCGCCTGTCGGGCTGATCATCGTGCCGATGTGATCGCGACCTTCGGCTGGGCCATCCCGGCCGCAGTCCCGGAACCAACGCCGACACCTGCGTCCAACGCTACGCCCACGCCGCAGCCCAGCCCGCCAACGGAACATCCGGACTATCAACGCATACGGGATGTAGCCTTCGCTCGCAGCGGTGATGCGGACCTTGCCAATGCCGTGGCAGCCGACGTCATCGCCCGCGGAGCCGTCGACAGCTTCCTTCGCGGCACCGATGCGGGCGTGCAATACGGGCAGTGGAATTGCCCGTCGCGAAGTGCGGCCTGTCC
>JAPOXI010000047.1 GCA_026707185.1 Chloroflexota bacterium | reverse complement strand
CCCACAACGGGACGTCGGCGAGAGGCCCAGGGTGTTGCCACCGGCTTTGTGACGATTCGCAATCGCACGCGCCAGGCCGTGGTGCTGCCGGTAGGGACACGAGTGATGTCCGACGACGGGACGGGATTCCTCACGGATGCGGAGTTTCTGGTTCCACCCACGCTGCAGGTTGGCGGCCGCGATGTGCCCGGGGAGGCCATCGTGGCGGTGACGGCCGAGTCGCCGGGCCTCGCCGGTAATGCACCCGCGCTGGCGATCACGACAGTGGACGGTCCGTTTGGTGGGGCGCTGGAGGCATTCAACCCGCAGCCGCTGGAGGGTGGCTCGGAGCTGGAAGTGGCGCTGGTGTCCGAGCGCGACCGTACTGAACTGGATGCTCTGCTGACCGAGCGCTTGCAGAGCGCGGCCACTGAGCACCTGCGTCGCGACCGTCCGGCTAACCAGTCGCTCATCGTCTGGTCGCCGGCAAGTGGGAACCCCCAGGTTCTGCGACGGGAGTTCAGCGCGGTAGCCGATGAGCACGCCGCGGAACTTTCGCTTTCAATGGAGATCCGGGCGCTGGGCACGGCCTTCGCTACGGAGGATCTTGAAGCGGTGCTGCGCCGGCGTCTTCAGGACTCGCTGGAGGGGCAGTCATTCGAAATCGACTCGGTTCGGGTGGTAGACACTGAAGTGCTGGGTGAGCGACAAGGACTACTCGATCTGCGCGTGCATGCGATAGCCGAGGCGGTGGACACGATCGACCACAACAAAGTGCGCGACACGGTGTCCGGGCGCTCGCTGGGTGAAGGGCTCTTGGCCTTGCGCGCGCTGCCGGGTGTGGACCAGGTGACAGTCACGCATGACCCCGTCGATACGTCCAACTTTCCGAGAATTGGATTCCGCATCGATGTTCAGGTCGAAGCGCCGCTCCCGACGCCCACCCCTTGACCCGGAGCAGCCACCAGCGGCTCTGGGGCGGCGGGTTGGCGCACTGGACCTGGGGGAACGGCGGATTGGTGTGGCAATCACGGATGCGGGTGGATCGTTCGTCACGATGCGCGAAGTGCTGAAGCGGACCGGCGGGAGCGCCGACCGTGATGTGGTGGGCTCGATTCTGGATGCCTATCCAGGCGCAACAATCGTGATCGGACTGCCGTTGAATACGGACGGAACGGAGAGCGCGCAGGCCGCGCGCAGCCGGCGCTGGGCTGCCCAGCTGCTTGAAGGCCGCTGCGAGCCTGTGATCTGGAAGGACGAGCACTTGACCACACAGGCCGCCCGGCGCGATGGGGCAGGCGACGCTGACGTCGATGCACGCGCTGCAGAGATTTTGCTGCTGGATTATCTGAGGAGTGAGAGGCCGTGCTGAGCCGAATCAGCGCGATCACCCAGGCGTTTGGGATTGGGCTGCTGACGCTGGCCGGAGTCCTGTTGCTGGCCTATTCAGCCGCGGCCCGGTTTGCTGAGTCGCCGGCCGCGGTCGCCGCCCGTACGGTGCCGTTCACGATTCCCGTTGGGGCGACGGCTTCGGACATTGCACAGGGGCTGCGCGAGGCGAGCCTGATTCGCAGTGACCTCCTGTTTCAAGTCCTGGTGGAACGCCGTGGGCTGGAGGGCGCGTTTCGACAAGGGACGTTTCTGCTGCGGTCAGACATGACCTTGGATGAGATCGTGCGCACGCTCAGCACCGCCGCGGCGGTGGACCAAACGCTCACGTTCCCCGAAGGCTGGCGGCTGGAGGAAATGGCGGAGCGGCTGGCTGATCAGACCGAGATTGACGACCTGGAGTTTCTGCGGCTGGCGCGCGACGGCGTTCCGGCGTTCGCAGCGGAATTCGACTTTCTGGCAGGTTTGCCGGCCGGGCAGTCGCTGGAGGGCTACCTGTTTCCGGATACCTATCAGATCGACGGGACCTCGAACGCTCGGAACCTGATTCAGCGCATGCTGCGCAGGTTCGACGAGGTGGTGACGCCCGCAATCCGGGCCGACGCGGCGAATAACGGTCTGACGGTGCATGAGATGGTCACCCTGGCCGCGATTATCGAGCGTGAGGCCGTGCTGGATGAGGAGCGGGCGGTCATTTCGGGGGTCTTTCACAACCGGCTGGCGCGCGGGATTCCGTTGCAGGCGGATCCGACCGCGCAGTACGCGATTGGCCGCACGGGCCCGGCGGGACGGTGGTGGAAGGCGGACATCACGGGCGCCGACCTGCGGACGCAGTCTCCGTACAATACGTACGTGGTCAACGGACTTCCGCCCGGGCCAATTGCCGCACCCGGGTTGGCCTCGATTAGTGCGGCGGCCAGACCTGAATCGACGCCTTACCTGTTCTTCGTCGCGCGCGGCGACGGTTCGCACGCGTTCTCGGAGACGCTGGAGGAACACACACGGAATATCGAGCGCTTTCTGAATTGACGGCCAATCGCACCGAGCGGTTGGCGTCGCGCCTGGATGAACTGGGCGTGGACGCGATGCTGGTGACCGGCGAGGCAAACCGGCGTTACCTCAGCGGATTCACCGGAACGGCGGCCACCTTGCTGATCTCGAAGCGGGACCGGAGGCTGGTGACTGACTCCCGCTACACGGAACAGGCGGCGCGCCAGGCCTCGGGATTCGACGTGATTGAAAACGTCGACACGCTCGGCGTGGTGGCGGCCTGGGTTGGCGAGCGGTCGATCGGTCGGCTGGGCGTGGAGTCTGAGCACACGTCGCTGAAGCAGCATCGCGAGCTGGTGGAGCGACTGGCCGAGGAGGCGCACGAGATTCCGGTTGTGCCACTCGATGGTTCGGTCGAGGACCAGCGCGTCGCCAAGGATGAAGCGGAACTTGCCCTCCTGCGCGAGGCGGTGCGGCTGGCAGACGACGTGATGGCCGCAGCCGGCAATACCGTGGCGGCCGGTATGACCGAGCGTGAACTCTCGCTCGAGCTGGAGCGCCTGATTCGAGAAGCCGGGGACGGGCCGTCGTTCCCGACGATTGTGGCCGGCGGGCCGAATGCGGCGATGGCACATCATTCGCCAGGTCTGCGGCCCATCGGCGCGGGCGAACCGGTGATTGTGGATCTGGGCGTTCGACTGGACGGGTACTGCTCGGATATCACGCGCACGTTCACGGCTGGGGCGGCGGACGCCCGATTCGAAGAGATCTACGGGATCGTGCTGGAGGCGCAGTTAGCCACCGAGGCCGGGACGCGCGCCGGGATGACTGGGCGGGAAGCCGATTCGCTGGCCCGCCAGGTGATTGGCAACGCGGGATTCGGCGAGAACTTCGGACACGGGACCGGGCACGGCGTGGGACTTGAGATTCATGAAGCGCCCACGCTCTCGCCGCGAGGCTCAGGTTCTCTGAAGACCGGCGCGGTGGTGTCGGTTGAACCGGGCATCTACCTGCCTGGCTGGGGCGGGGTGCGGATCGAGGATCTGGTGGTGATTGAGGCCGACGGCGTTGACGTATTGACGCAGGCTCGTAAGTGACGGGCGTCTGCCCCGCGACCCGGCAGGCTATGGTCGAGTCGGCAAGGAGGCTCATGCGTGATTGACGCGGGCGAACTGCGGCGAGGCTGGGTGCTACGAATCGACGGCGCCCTGTGCCAGGTCGTCGACTTCCAGCACCAGAAGATTGGCCGAGGATCGGCGAACGTGCGGCTGCGCGTGCGCGACGTTCGCAGCGGGTCGACGACCGATCGTTCATTCCAGGCCTCAAAGCGCTTTGAGCGCGTGATCCTGGATACGCATAAGGTGCAATACCTGTATCAGGACGCCTCCGGCTACCACTTCATGGACATGGAGACCTACGAAGACATGACGCTGTCCGCGGACGCGGTTGGCGATTCCGCCGATTATCTGACCGACGGGCTTGACCTGGAGATCACGTCCTTCGAAGGTGCGCCGCTCGGCGTTGAATTGCCCATCAATGTGGACATCGAGGTTGTGGAGACGGAGCCCGGCATTCGAGGCGACACGGCCACCGGTGCTACCAAGATGGCGCGGGTTGCGACCGGGCTGGAAGTGCAGGTCCCGCTGTTCGTTGAGACTGGTGACATCCTGCGGATCGACTCGCGTAGCGGCGAATACCAGACCCGCGTCTAACGGCCAAGCGAGGCGTCGATGACCACTGACCCGCAATGGGAAGCAGCGCTCGATGAGGATGTTCCGCGCCTGGCCCGGTTGCTGCGGGAGACGGGTGCCGAGGAGATTGAAGTTGGTGACGCCGAACGCACCATCCGAGTGCGGCGGTCCAGCGCGTTGGGCGTAATCGCGGCCGAAACGGCTGCGGCCGACGACGCCGAGTCAGCGGCCGACGGATTGGTCGTGGTGACGTCGGAGCAGGTTGGCGTGTTCGTGGCGCTGAGCGAACCGGGCGCGCCGGCGCTCGTAGGGGTTGGCGACGCCGTCGACGAAGGGCAGACCATCGGATACGTGGACGTGCTGGGCGTGGCACACGACATCTGCGTGCCCGAGGACGGCGTGGTTGAACGGCTGCTGGTACACGACGGTGAGGTTGTTGAATACGGTCAGGCGCTGGCTGAACTTCGACGGAGCGCCGACGCGGACTAGCGGACGAGCGTCAGCTTGCTTCGAAATCGTTCCCAGATGCGGGGAACGTCGCGGCGGTCCCAGGACACCAGGGCTGACGAGGCGGCGAAGATCGACGAGTAGGTTCCAATCAGAAACCCGGCGGCCAGGGCGACGACGAACAGGCGGATCGTGGGTCCGCCCAGCACGATGAGCGACAGCAACACCAGGACCGCGGTCAGCGAGGTGTTGAGGGAGCGGGTGAGGCTCTGGTTGGCGCTGAAATTGACCGTCTGCTCGAAGTTCGGGCGCTGGGCGTCGGGCAGGCGGAGGTGGCGCTGGCGGTTCTCACGAATCCGGTCGAATACGACGATGGTGTCGTTCACGGAAAAGCCGATGACCGTAAGGATGGCGGTGACGAAAAGCGCGTCGACCTGCACGCCGACGACGTGGCCGAGCACGGCGAAGAGTCCGAGGATGAACAGCGCGTCGTGCAGAAGGGCGCCGATGGCGGCCAGACCAAGCACGACGGGTCGCTCCATGCGGCGGAAGGCCCACATGACATAGAGCAGGATGAGGACTGAGGCCACGGCCACGCCGATGGCGGCCGCGCGGGTGAGTTCCGCGCCCACGACAGGTCCGATGGTGGAAAAGCTGAGTTCCTGGCCGGGGCCGGAACGCTCAAGGATGGCGTCGACGAGGGCGTCCTTGGCTTCAACGTCGAGGGGCGGCGTGCGGACCAGGGCGCCGCGGTCTTCGGTGAGCTGCACGGTTGCGCCCGGATAGCCGACATCGACGGCCGTGGCCTGGATGGCCTGCTGCGTGATGTCCTGCTCGAAACGAAGCTGGACTAGCGAGCCGCCGGTGAAGTCGATGCCCGGCTTCAGGCCACCGGTCAGAAGGGCGACGACGCCGGGCACGATCAGCGCCAGGGACAGCACGTACCACCAGCCGCGCCGCGAGGTGATGGCAAACATCAGGTTTCAGAACTCGGGGTCGCACCGGCGCCGAATAGACGGGGTCGGGTAAGCACCGGCCAGGCGATGGTCAAGCGCAGCAGGTTTCGGCTGACGGTAATGGCGCTGAACATGCTGACGGCGACGCCAATGGCCAGGGTGACGGCAAAGCCGCGCACGCCGCCGCTGCCAAAGCCAAAGAGCACGGCACAGATGATGAGGGTGGAGATGTTGGAGTCGCGAATGGACGGCCAGGCGCGGTTGAAGCCCGATTCGATGGCGCCGCGGATGGCGCGGCCCGCGCGCAGTTCCTCGCGCGTGCGCTCGAATATCAGGATGTTGGCGTCGACCGCCACACCCACGGACAGGATGAATCCGGCCAGGCCCGAAAGAGTGAGCGTCACGGGGATGAGCTTGAAGACGGCGAAGACGACGGAGGCGTAGACCATCAACGCCAGGGCGGCCACGAGGCCAGGCACACGGTAGAAGGCGACCATAAAGACCAGGACGAGGAGGGCGCCGACCACACCGGCTCGCAGGCTGGCCTGCAGGGACTCCTGACCGAGGGTGGGACGGACGCTCAGGGTCTGGACGACTTCCAGCGGGACCGGGAGCGCACCGTAACGAAGCTGGATGGCGACGTTGCGGGCTTCGTCGGCCGTGAACGAGCCGCGGATGACGCCGCTGTCGCGGATGGCGGCCTCGATGCGGGCCGAACTGATCACCACGTCGTCCACGGTGATGGTGAGCACCTCGTTGAGGTGGCTGGCCGTGTACGTCTGGAAGCGGTTGGCGGCGTCGGGCTGCAGATCGAACTCGATCATGGGCGCGCCCAGGGAGTCAAAGCCGACGCGGGCGTCGCGCAGGTCGCGACCGCGAAGCACGGTCTGCGAAGGGTCGGCCGGAAGCAGCGTGCCCTCGTCAATGAACTCAAATCCGGTGTTGATGACCAGGAGTTGGCCAGTCTGGCGGAAGACGCGGATGGCTTCTTCGGGGTCCTCGACGCCGGGGAGCTCGACGATCAGGCGGTTATCGCCCTCGATCTGGATCAGCGGCTCGGCCACGCCGAGGGCATTGACCCGGTTCTCGATGATGCGCTTGACGGCGTCCATATCGCCGTCAAGCAACTGCTGGTCAGGCGGCGGGCTGGCCTGGAAGCGGACGTGAAGGCCGCCCTGCAGGTCCAGGCCCTGGCGGAACCGCAGGTCGGACAAGTCGCGGCCGGCAACTTCGATAGGCAATCCGGGCGTGCCGGGCAGCGACACGTACAAGGCGATGCCGAAGATAACGGCAATGACGGCAAGCGTGGCCCACTGGCGTCTACGCACGGACTCTGCGACCTCCCGCGAAACCAGCGCTGATCATACGTGCGAGGGCCGGGGGCGCGTCAGTGAACGGCGGGCCGGGCGGTGACGTAGTGGGCGCTGCCGAGGTTGCGGACGAGGCCTTTGACTTCCATGACGGCGAG
>JAPOXI010000008.1 GCA_026707185.1 Chloroflexota bacterium | reverse complement strand
TGATTGCCTCGACCTCACAAATAGCTCAAGCGAGCAGTATGGCGTCGAATCCGGTCTTCCATGCACAGGTACCGAGTCATTTGAAGAGCCTCTGATTACGTATGACCACACCGGCAAGTGCGCGATTGTCGGTGGCCTAGTGTACCGCGGACGTGCAATGCCGTGGCTGCGAGGCACCTACGTCTTTGGCGATTTCTGCAGCGGTCAGATTTGGGCTCTCGAAGGCGACGACGCGTCCGGCTGGCGCATGATCGAGATCGCTGACCTTGAGAAGCCTCTTAGTTCGTTCGGGACTGACAGGAATGGCGAGATCCTCGTGCTTTCGTTCGGGGGCCCCATCCTGCGTTTGATCGAAGGTGATGCCGACCGTGCGCCATCGGCGACTCACATTCCGTCGGCAACGGTTGTCACGTTGCCCCCGCCCGCGAATCCCTCCCTCACTGGCCCAGGATCGTGATCTCGCGACTGTGAGCACGCGGTGAGGCGAGGTACGTCGAAGGCTCGACGCGGCTAAGAGCTACGCCGCGCTCGGATGTGCGACCATGCGCGGACGATTCATCCTGGCGTCGCCACGTTTCCAATTGTGGCGATCGTCGGCGAGAATTGATAGCGCCGGTCGCTGGCGCTCAACGCAACTAGCTCCAGATTCGGTGGGTTGTGAATCTGTGACATTCAACGGCCCTGCAGTGAAGATTGTCCAAGCGGCATCGGCGCCGCCGATGCTGATCGTGCAATCCGTGGCTCTCAGACCACCGGCCGTGGAGGGCCCGTGATCTGAAAGACGCTACGGCGCTGTCGGTTCGGGGTCTTGATCGGTTGATCTCGTGCCAATGGCGCGCTCGGCCTGCAGTCCTACTCACAACGAACCGAGGCAACGCATCCGGATCCGTCAAATCGCGGACTGTATCCAGCCGCCCGGCAGCCAGGCTCCTTTGGTATCTGCTAGCCGTCTCTGTAGTTGCGGCACTGCTCGCGGCCTGCGGAGATCCGTCACGACCGACACGGGCAACAAGCGACCAGTCTTCAACAGCCCGCCCGGTCGAACAAAGCCCGCGGGTGCGAGCCGATACCGTCGCCGCCGTTGTGAACCCGACGTCCGAACCAGCCCGCATCACGCCCGTGGATTCCTCGAAGGATGCCGAGCCCGGAGACTTCGTTCAGGTGGCAACGGGCGAGAATCACTGGTGCGGGCTGCGGGGAGATGGGAAGGCCATTTGCCGAGGACCGAATGATCAGGGCCAACTCAATGTGCTGGAGGGCGCCAGGTTTCGTCAGCTCTCGTTGGGATGGGGTTTCTCGTGCGGGCTGCAGACCGACGGGCAGATTAGCTGCTGGGGTCGCAACAACCACCAGCAGGCCTCGCCACCGGACGGCCGGTTCACGTCGATCGACGCGGGCTGGGACCACGCCTGTGCGTTGAGCGGTCCGACGGCCACATGCTGGGGCCGGAATGCGGACGATCGGGCGACGCCGCCGGCGGGTGTTGCGTTTACGGCGATCGGCGCCGGCGCGGAACACAGTTGCGGGCTGACTAGTGTCGGGGACTTGATTTGCTGGGGCAAGAACGACAACGGGCGAGCCGACTCGCGCGAGGGACCGTTCCGTGCCCTGGCCGTTGGCATCGCGCACACGTGTGTGTTGCATAGCGACGGCAAGGCTCTGTGCCAGGGGGACAACGCCGTCGGCCAATCGAAACCGCCAGCGACAGCTTTTGTCCGGATCAGTGCCGGCTCGGATCACACCTGCGGCACGCTAGCCACCGGACATGTCGAGTGCTGGGGTGGAAAGGCGCCTGAAACGGCTAACGCCCGCATAGGACCGCCCGGACGTTTTCGATCAGTCAGCGGCGGCTGGACCAAAACGTGCGCAATCACTCGAGATTCGAGGATCGCCTGCTGGAGCCTTGACCAACCGCAGCCACTGCCAAGTCCCTTTGCCAGCCTATACCTAGAACAAGCATCACACCGGTTCCCCAACGACGTCATCCCCACCGAGGTGCTCCCCTGGCCCAACGGCGGTCTGGCAGTCGCCTACAAGACTGGCACGATCGAGGTGATCACGCCTGACGGATCCCGCACACAAATTCTGAATATGTCGGACATTGTGATCTCGGAGAACCAGGAACAGGGCCTGCTGAGTGTCGCTGTTGACCCTCGATATCCCGCCTCCAAGTACATATATATTTACTATACAATGAGAGATGGTCAATTGCACAAGGAGCATTTCGCGAGGCTGTCGCGATTGCCAATTATAGACGGAATACCGGCGCGTAATCGCGAACTTGCTATTCTAGACGTAACACGAGATAAGGAAGACACAGGAGCAATTCCTAAGGTCAACCACTACGGCGGCGCCATCAGGTTTGGATCGGACGGCATGCTGTATCTGGGGATCGGCGATGCCAGCTGCTTTGAATGCCCGCAGAGCCTAGAGAGCCTGCATGGCAAGATCATTCGCATTAACGTTCGCGAAGCTTCGGTTCATGTACCGTACACAATACCTGAAGACAATCCAATTCGGGACAGTCCGGAGGCGAGACCTGAGATTTGGTCGTACGGCCTGCGGAATCCGTGGCGCATGTCCTTTGATACCCACAACGAAGAGCTTTGGGTGGGCGATGTAGGACAAATAACCCAGGAGGAAGTCTCGATTGCGACGCCAGGTGCGAACCTTGGATGGCCCATCCTGGAGGGATTCGACTGTCTGACTGTGTCGCCCTCTCTCAACGAAACATACGGATCAATGGACCTGAAACCATGCAATGAAGGCGAGGCGTTTAAGGCGCAATTCACCGAACCTGTATTTTCCTATGAACGTAGTCCCGAGCCGACGAATGACCCACAGGACTTCAAGTGCTCTATCGTTGGCGGCATCGTGTATCGAGGGAGCTCGATTCCACGGCTGCAGGGAACCTACATCTTTGCCGACTACTGCAGCGGGCAGGTGTGGGCGCTCAACGGCACCGCCGAATCCGGCTGGCGCGCAATCGAGATCGTAAACCTCGACACGCTGATTACATCACTCGCACCGGATGCGGACGGCGAACTACTGATTGTCTCCACCCGGGGCTTGTATCGGCTCCTTGCAGTCGAAGTCAGCTTTGCCCCAGGGGTCACCCACGTTCCAACTTTCAAAGTGTGATCTCCGCGCACGACACCGAGTCGTCGCACATCGCGGCGCGTCTAGAATCTGCAACCGACCTCAAGACTCGGGACTCAGAGCCTCGAAACGCAGGCCTTTGAGGAGTCTCCGTTTCTGATCGCTGGCGGTCCACAGTGTGCGACGATGGGGGAATGATTCATTCGAACGGCGCGACGTTCCCCTTCGCAGCGATCGTCGGGCAGGACCTGATGCGCCTGTCGCTGGCGCTCAATGCAATCAACCCCAGCATTGGCGGGGTGTTGATTCGTGGCGAGCGCGGGACGGCGAAGTCCACGGCGGTGCGTGGGCTGGCGGCGGTATTGCCGGAGATCGAGGTAGCGACCTGCACCTACGGGTGCGCGCCGGGTTCGCTCAACGTCTGCGAGGACTGCAAGGAGCAGCGGCAGAACGGCGACGTGGAGTACACCACGCGGCAGGTGCGGGTGGTGGATTTGCCCGTGTCGGCCACCGAGGACCGGGTGATCGGCACGCTGGACCTGGAAGCGGCGCTGGCGCGCGGCGAGCGCAAGTTCGAACCGGGGCTGCTGGCGGCGGCGCATCGCGGGTTGCTGTACGTGGACGAGGTCAACCTGCTGGACGACCACCTGGTGGACACGCTGCTGGACAGCGCCGCCTCGGGCACGAACCTGATCGAGCGCGAAGGCGTCCAGTTCCGGCACCCGTCCGAATACATCCTGGTCGGGACGATGAACCCGGAGGAAGGCGACCTGCGACCGCAGCTGCTGGACCGGTTTGGGCTGGCGGCCGAGATTCGCGGGGATACGCAGCCGGCCATCCGGGCCGAGATCGTGCGCCGGCGCATCGCCTACGACGCCGACCCGGCGGCTTTCCTGGCCGAGTGGACCGGGGCGAGCGCGGACTTGCAGCAGCAGATAGTCCAGGCGCGCGAGTTGCTGCCCTCGGTGGACGTGAGCCCGGAAATGCTCTCGCTGATCATTCATATCGCCATTGCCATGGGGGTGGACGGGCACCGGGCGGACATCGTGATGCACAAGACGGCATCCACGATCGCGGCCTGGGAAGGGCGCACCGAGGTGACGCGCGACGACATCCGGCGCGCGGCCGAGCTGGCGCTGCCGCACCGGCGACGACGCGATCCGTTCACACCGCCGCACCTGGATCCGGACGAGTTGGATCAGGCCATCCAGTCGTTCGACGCCTCGCGCCAGGCCAGCGGCAGCGATGCCGCGGAGGCCGGTATGGAAAAGCGGCAGATGTCGGCCACCGGCGAGGAAACGGTGGCGGCGTCCGACCAGAACGCCGGCGCGCCGACACAGGCGGGCGCCGAGCGGCAGATCGACCCCGACTCGATTCCTGAGTCGCCGATGGTTGCGGCCCACGAACGGCTGCCGATGACGCGGCCGCGTTCGGGTCGAAGAACGCAGCACGAGGTGCAGGGCCGCCGCGGACGCTCGGTGCGCAGCCGGCACATGAAGCCCAACGACTCGCCGGACGTGGCGCTGCTGGACACAATCCGGGCCGCCGCGCTGCGCGGAATCGGCGACGGAACGCCTTCCATAACCAAGGACGACGTCCGAATCCGCCGGCGCATGCGCAAGGTCGGGAACCTGATGCTGTTCGTGGTGGACGGCTCGGGCAGCATGGCGGCGCAGCGGCGGATGCAACTGACCAAGTCGGCGGTGCTATCGCTGCTGGCGGACGCCTACCAGCGCCGGGATCGCGTTGGGCTGGTCACGTTCCGCAAGACCGACGCGCACGAGACCGTGCCGCCGACCAACAGCCTGGACCTGGCGCACGCGCGCATGCGGGAACTGCCCACGGGCGGCCGGACGCCGCTGGCGCAGGGGCTTGACCTGGCGCGCCGGGTTATCCTGCGCGAACGCGCGCGGGACGCCGAAACCAAGCCGATCGTGATCCTGCTGACGGACGGCGTGGCGAACGTCGGCCTCGAACCCGGGTCGGACCCGATCGACGACGCCATGCGTGCCGCGCGGCGGCTGGCGCTGGACCGGATTCCGGCGCTGGTGATCGATGCCGACCGGCGCAGGGCGCGATTGAGCCCGCTGCCCGACCTGGCCAAGTCGATGATGGCCGCGCACGTGCGGCTGGACGCGCTGGCGTCAGGCGAACTGACCAGCCTGATCCGGCTGGCTACCGCCTGAGCCGACCGGACTGGACAGGCGGCTAACTCTCCGCCACGCCGACCATGATTGACGGCCTGCCCCGACGCGTCTGGATTTGCGGGCTGTCGGGTTCCGGCAAGACGACCGTTGCGCGCCGCGTGGCGAACATCCTGGACGTGCCGCACGTTGAGCTTGACGCCCTGCACTGGCGGCACCGTCCCGACTGGGGGATGCCTTCCGACGAGGAGTTTCTTCCCGAGGTTCGGGAAGCTACGGCCGGCGACGCCTGGGTCGTGGAAGGCAACTACAGCCGCTCGCGGGACATCTTCTGGCCGCGGGTGGAACTGATGGTCTGGCTGGATCTACCGCTGCGAACGGCCTGCTGGCGGGTGCTTCTGCGAACGCTGCGGCGAATCCAAAGCAAGGACCAACTCCTCTGGGGCGTGCAGCGCGAGACCGTTCGGAATGCGTTACTGACCTGGGACGGCCTGGTGCTCTGGAACCTGCGGGTATATCGGCGGCGCCACCGCACCTACACGGGGCTCATGCAGGATGCGACCGCTCGTGGAACGAATGTGGTCCGGTTGCGAAGCCAGCGCGCGGTGGATACGTGGCTTGTCGACTTCGAGCGTCGGTTCGGGCCAAAGCCCCAGGCATAAGTCCACGCGTCGGCGGCGGCTGACCGCGCCGGGTGGGCGATATACGCTGGGCGGGAACTCGCGGCCTATGCGGCTCTCGGGTCAGCAGTCCACGGGCCGCCAATGAATCGAGCGCGCCCGTGAAGATCCAATCGGTTACCCCGCTCACGTTCAACCCCGAGGTCTACTACGGCCGGGGATCCTTCAACTACTGCTACGTTCGGATCGAGACGGACAACGGGCTGGTGGGGTACGGCGAGTGCTCTCTGATGCCCGGGGCGGTGGCCGGCGCGGTGGAGACGATCGGCGACTACCTGGTCGGACGCGACGCCCGCCGGGTCGAGCAGGTCTGGTCGAGCATGTACTACATGTGGCACAACGTCCGCGGCGGCGTGGTCTACATGTCGGCCATGAGCGGAATCGACATCGCGCTGTGGGACATCAAGGCCAAAGCCGCCGGGCTGCCCATTCACGAAATGCTGGGCGGGCCGATGCGAACGCGGCTGCGCTGTTACCGGGGAATCAGCGGCGCGGACACGGCGGAACTGGTGCAGAGCGCCACGGACGCGGTGGCCGACGGGTGGACGGCCATGAAGTTCGATCCGCTGTCCACAGCCGGGTACTACCTCTCGCCCGCCCAGTTCGAGCAGGCCATCGCCAGGGTCGGCGCTGTGCGGGCGGCGGTGGGGCCCGACGTGGACATCATGGTGGAGACGCACGGCCGGCTGAGCCTGGGGATGATCCGCAAGCTGGCCGAGGGAATCGCCGAATTCAGGCCCATGTTCCTGGAGGAGCCCTGCGGGCCGGAGTACACGAGCGCGATGGAGAAGCTCTCGCAGGAAACCACCGTGCCGCTGGCGACCGGCGAGCGGCATTACACGCGCTGGGGGTTTCGGGAACTGTTCGAACGCGAAGCCGTGTCCTACGCGCAGCCGGACATCGGGCACTCCGGCGGCATTTCGGAACTACGCAAGATCGCCAGCATGGCCGAGGCCTACGGCATCGCGGTGGCGCCGCACAACCCGTTCAGCGTGTTGAACTTCGTGGCCTCGGCGCAGGTCGATGCCTCGATTCCCAACTTCCTCATCCAGGAGAGCGGCAACTTCGCAATCGAGGGCGTGCTGAAGGAACCGGTACGAATCGTGGACGGGCACTACGACCTGCC
>JAPOXI010000018.1 GCA_026707185.1 Chloroflexota bacterium | reverse complement strand
CGTTCAGCACGCGGGCGCCATCGCGGCGAGCTGGTGCCGAGAGCGCATGGCCGAAGCGCCGCAGGTTGCGGTGGGAGGCGTGGTTGTACGTGGGACTGGGCACCCGGTAAAGGCGCCGGGCAAGGCCCAGCAGCCGTGCCCGCAGGTGACCGGTCATGCGGCGCGCTCGCTTCGATCCAACTCGGCGATGGCGGGGATAAGGTCGCCCAGGTCGTCAATGACCGCCGCAGCGGACTCGTCGCGGGGTTGCAGGTCGGCCGAGCGCAGCCAGATAGCTCGGATTCCCAGCCGCTGCGCCGCGCGCACATCAATCTCCCAGTCGTCTCCCACCATCACCAGGGACCGGGGCGACAGTCCCAGGCGCTGGGCGGCCGCACGGTACGGGGCGGGATGCGGCTTGAGCCAGCCGAGCTCGGTGCTGAACACCACAACGTCCAGGTGCGGGGCCAAACCCAGCGTGCGCAGCCGCTCAAGCAGCAGGTCTTCGCCGTAGAGCACATTGGCGATGGCGGCCGTGCGCAGGCCGGCTTCGCGGAGCAGCTGCAGCACGCGCGCCGCCTGGGGCACCGGCTGCATGGCCCGGTACCAGGGCTCGAAGTAGGCGGGCAGCAGAACTTCAACGGCCTCGGCCGACGGTTCCCAGTCCATGGCGTCAAGAACCTGGACAAGCACGCCGTGGGTGTCGGGAAGGCCGCACTCGTGCTGGTAGGCGTCAATCAGCGACTCTTGCAGGGCCTCACCGAATGACTCGGCCAACTGCTCGTCGCTGAGTTGCGTGGACAGGAATGGCCGGACCAGCGGCGCGATAGCAGCGGCGCCGCGAACGTTGCTCGGCGACCCGATCAGGGGCTCCTGGGTCAGGAGCGTGTCGCCGACGTCGAAGATCACTCCGCGAATTGGCATCGTGCTCGAGTGTACGCGCGGCGTGAGGCTGCGTTCGCCGGGCGCTTGGTCCGTGCTGGTGAGATACTGCCTTGAGGAGTACGGCGGGTAGTGCCGCCGAATGGTGTTGTCCGAAGGCTTACGGAGGCGGCGTGAGGGATCCGACAGAACGCGATCGCGAGCCGCCGTCCGAGTCGCCGGACGACCCACCGGCCCGGCGTGATTGGCCGGAGCCGGCGGATTCCAACGATCGGCCGCCGGCAACCGGAGGGTTGGGGGGCTTTGCGGCCGATTCGGGCCTCGTCTACCGGCGGGTGGGCGCGTACGTCATCGACTCGGTGCTGGTGGGCCTGGCGGTCGTGGTTCTGGGCGTGGCCACGGGCGTCGTCAACATGGATCTCGACGCGCCGGCCCTTGACCCGACGCTGTGGCTATGGACGCTGGTCTTCGAGGTGCTGTATCGCTGGTCCGTGCAGGCCGCGTTCGGCGCCACGCTCGGCAAGATGGTGCTGGGCTTGCGGCTCGTCGCCGCGGACGGCGGCCCGGCCGGTCCCCTGCCCATCCTGACTCGCGAGATTTCTCTCGGCGCCATGCTTGGGGCCGCGCAATACGTCGCCCAATCCACCGGCTTTGCCCTTCTGCCAGCTCTGGTGCAGGTGGTGCTGGTGTACGTGGTGATACACAGGCCTGACCGGCGCAGCCTGCATGACTTAACGGTGCAGACGCGCGTGATCCGCGTGGTTCCCCGAGATTCCGACACGCCGATACGGCCGGTCTAGTCGGCAGCGGCCGCACGCTCAGCGAAAATCCAGCTCTCGCCGGCTACGGCTTTGCGGCAGGAAGCCCTGAATCAACCAGTAGCCGGCGAATCACGGTCAGACGCCAGCGTCCTTCAGACCGCTACCGGTGGCCGCGATCAGCACGCGGTCGTCGGCGCCGATCACGCCGGTCGCACGCAGCTGCTCCGCCGCAGCAAAGGCCACGGCGGAGGTGTATTCCACGTCCAGGCCCTCCATGCGGGAGAGATGGGCCCGTGTCCGGCGCGCCTGCTCGTCGTCGATTTCGACCACCATGCCGCCGGACCGGCGAAGAGCCGCCAGGACTTCGCCGCCTCGCGCCGGCCGTCCCACCGCCACGCCTCCAGCAACTGTAGGCCGAGCCTGGACAGGCAAGGGGATATCGGCGCCTGCGGCAAAGGCCGCGCCCAGCGGAGCACAGGCTGCGGCTTGCGCGGCGTGAAGGCGCGGCAGTCGGACCTGGAATCCCGCCTCATCCAGCTCCTGGTAGGCCTTGAACGCACCAAGCAGCAGCCCGCCGTTGCCCACCGGCAGAACGATGTGGATTGGGGGTTCGTGCGTGAGCGCAGCGGCGATCTCCAGGCCGAAGGTCTTGGTTCCCTCCACGAAGGCCGGATGACGAGCGTGTGAGGCGTAGGCCACGTCGGGGGCGTGGGCCGCATGTTCGGCCGCCGTGGCCACATCTTCGCGCGTGCCGGCGATGGCTACGACTTCGGCTCCGTAGCCGGCAATCTGGTCGCGCTTGGCCATCGGTGCGGATTCGGGCACGAAGATCTGCGCCCGCAGACCGGCGCGCGCCGCGTAGGCGGCCATGGCAGCGCCGGCGTTGCCCGACGAGTCCTCGACGACCGACGTCACTCCCGCACCGGCCAGAACGGCGATCACCGCCGCTGCCCCGCGATCCTTGAACGATCCGGTTGGCGACACGTATTCCAGCTTTGCCACGACGCGCGGGATCCCGTGCGCCGCACCCCAGCGTTGGAGCGGAACGATCGGCGTATCGCCCTCGCCCAGGCTGATCTCGGGGATGTCGACGGGTAGCCCGAGGGCGGGGCGATGCCGCCAGATGCCGCTGCGGGATGGGTTCCGCAAGGCCATCCACCCGCCAGCGACGACTGGCAGCGACGTTGGTTTCAGCGGCTCCGGTGCGTCCATTCAGGCAACTCCCAGCCGTTCGAGATCGGCGTCGGATAAGCCAAAAAAGTGGGCGAATTCGTGAATGACGGTGGCTCGAATCTCGTCTTTCAGTTCCGCCACATCTTCGAATGCCGCCAGCAGGGGCCCGCGATAAATCGTGATGCGGTCGGGCAGCACCATGTTGTAGCCGGAGGTGCGCTCGGTTAGCGGTACGCCGGTGTACAGGCCGAACAAGGTGTAGCCCTCGGGGACGTCAGCGGCCTGCAGATCGGCGGTCGAGGGCCACTGCTCGATCACGACATCCACGTTGGCCAGGCGGGCGCGCAAGGCGTCCGGGATCGAGGCCACGGCCTCCAGCACGACCTCTTCAAAGGCAGCCGGCGTCAGGTTTCCCACGGCTAAATGGTGCTCCGTCGAGGCTCGGAATCCCTGTGATAGCATCCCGCGCCCTCGGACCGGGAGCCACGCGCCAGCATGGACGACGTGCGCGAGCACGCGCTCGCGAACGGGCTGGCGGTGCTAACCCGCGAGGTACACACCGCCCCCATCGCCACCTTCTTCGTCTGGTATCGCGTTGGCGCGCGGGACGAACCCCACGGCATGAGCGGCGCTTCCCACTGGGTCGAGCACATGATGTTCAAGCGTACCCAGCGGCTGGCCCCGGGCGACATCGGCCGCATGGTGGAGGGCGTGGGCGGCACCTTTAACGCTTTCACCTACGAGGACGCCACGGCCTACCACGAGACGCTGCCGGCCGAGCACCTGGACCTGGCCATGGAGATCGAGTCGGACCGCATGCTCAATGCCGTCTTCGACCCCGACGACGTTGAGGCAGAGCGGACGGTCATCATCTCTGAACGCGAGGGGCACGAGGCCTCGCCCATGTTCCGGTTGATGGAGGCCGTGGAGTCCACCGCGTTCCGCGTGCATCCGTACGGCCACGGCGTGATCGGCAGCAAGGCCGACTTGCGCTCGATGACGCGGGACGACCTCTTCGGCCACTACCGGCAGCACTACGGACCGAGCAACGCGGTGATCGTGGCGGTCGGGGACTTTGCCACGGACAATCTCCTGGATCGAGTCGAGCAGCACTTTGGCGACTTTCCGGCCAATAGCCCCCCGCCGTCCGTGGCCGAACGCGAGCCGGCGCAAGAGGAAGCGCGGCGCGTGGAGGTGCATCACCCGGGACCCTTCCCGGTACTCATGCTCTGTCACCACACGCCGGAACGCGCACACGTGGATTGCGCGCCGTTGCTGGTGTTGAACGCGCTCCTTTCGGGACCGCCCAGCGGACCATTCGGCGGCGGTGGGACGCTGCGGACGTCGCGGCTTTACCAGCGCTTCGTGGCATCGGGCATCGCCGCGTCGGTTGGCGCCGATGTGGGGGTCAACGTCGATCCGTCGCTGCACCGGGTGGTGGTGATCCTGCACCCGGGCGGCGCGCCGGAGCCGATCGAGGAAGCGGTCCTGGACGAGATTCAGCGGCTGCACGACGAGTCGCCCAGCCAGGACGAGCTGGACCGGGTGGTTCGGCAGACGCGCGCCAAGCGCGCAATCACGCTCGAGAGCGTGACCGCTCAGGCCGTGCAGCTGGGGATGCTGGAGATGGCCGCCAGCTGGCGGCTGTCGCAGACGCTGACGGACGACCTACAGCGGGTCACACCCGACGACGTGCAGCGGGTCGCGCGAACGTACCTGTCCGAATCGGCGCGGGTGACCGGCTGGTTCATGCCGGCGGCGGCCAACGGCGCGGCGGCGTGACGTCGGACTCCCGCCACGCAATCAACGCGAACAGCGTCGCGCGGCATACGCTGCAGAATGGCGCCACGCTGCTTGTCTACCCGAATCCGGCGTCGCCATCGGTTGCCATCGGCGCCTACCACGCCGGCGGCGCGATATTGGAGACCCGCGAGAGCGCCGGGCTGGCCAGCCTGACGGCGGACGCGCTGAACCGGGGGACCGCCAACCGCAGCTTCCTTGAGTTCAGCGAAGCGCTGGACCATGTGGGCGCGACGCTGTCGTTTCATGCCGACACGGAGTACGCGGCATTCGGAGGCCGATCGCTGGCCGAGGATCTGGAGCTACTGCTGACGCTGGCGGCCGATGCCCTGACGCAACCGACATTCCCCGAGGACGAGGTCGGGCGGGTACGCGAGCAGACGCTGACCGTGCTGGCGCACGCCGAGGACAACCCGGGATCGCGGGCGGCCCGCCGGTTTCGGGAGTTGCTCTACGGACCCGACAATCCCAACGGTTGGCCCGAAGACGGTTACGCGGCGACCGTACGCGAGTTTGCGGCCGACGACCTGCGGGCGTTTCACATGCGCGCGTATGCGCCGGCCTCAATGGTGCTGGCAGTGGTTGGCTCCGTTGATCCAATGGCAACGCGCGATCTGGCTGAGCGCACGATCGGCGCCTGGAACCCGCGGCAGGACGCGGTGACGCCAACTGGATGGCGCCAGGCGCTGCAGGCGGCCGACGCCCCGAGAGCGACTGCCGAAGCGGTCCGGCGCGAGGACCTGACCATCGAGGGCAAGACGCAGACGGAGTTTCTCCTGGGCTGGATGGGCATCCGGCGAACCGACCCGTCGTACTACGCGACCATCGTCGCCAACTTCATCCTTGGCCAACTGGGTCTCGGCGGGCGCATCGGATCGAACGTTCGCGACACGCAGGGACTCGCCTATCACGCCTCCAGCTACGTCGTGCCCGGTCTGACCCGTCAGCCCTGGTCGATTCGGGCCGGAATCAACCCCGCGAATGTGGACCGCGCCATCGAGGCCAGCCTGCACGAAGCGCGGCAACTGGCCGACACGCCGCCCGACGACGAGGAGTTGGGTCTGAGCAAACAGGCCCTGATCGGCTCTCTGCCGCTTCGCCTGGAGCGCAACGACGGCATTGCCAACATGCTGCTGACCATGGAGCGCTACGGCCTGGGCCTGGATCACCTGGGCGTCTATGCGGACCTGATCAGATCCGTAACCGCCGATGACGTGCGCGACGCGACCGCCTCCGTCATTTCAGACCCGGCCTATACGCTGGTGACCGCTGGGCCTGAACTCCCGACCAGCTGAGGGCGTGGGCGCGGAACGTTCAGCCGGACCGGGTCGGAGTTCGACGGCGAGCGACGCGCTAGTAGGACGAAACGCGCGGCGGGCCGGGGTCGGCGGCCAGCACGGTGGCGTCGAAGCTGCGTTGCATGAGATCCAGCTTGATCCCCTGGTGATCGGGGCTGTCCCAGAGGCTGTCGTGTTCATGCGGGTCGGCTTCCATGTCAAACAGCTCGCCGATGCCGTGCCCGTGGTAGACGTTCAGCTTCCAGCGACGATCGCGGTACATCGTGGCGAAGGTGTGGTCGGGCTTGTCGACGGCGTCCAGGTATTCGCAGCGGACGAAGTCGCGATGCGTGTCAGGCGGGGCGTCGCCTGACAGGATGGGCCGCAGCGTCTGTCCCTGCATGGCCTCGGGCACGGACAGGCCGGCGTACTCCAGTAGTGTGGGCGCAATGTCGGTCAGCTCGACCAGCGCGTCGCTGCGCAGGCCCGCCTGGATCTGGCCGGGCAGTCGCCAGATCAGCGGCACGCGGCTGAGGCCGTCAAAGAACCGGCAACCCTTCTGGGTGAGGCCGTAATCGCCGGCCGACTCGCCGTGGTCGCTGGTGAAGATAACGATGGTGCGATCGGCCTGGCCCGACGCTTCCAAAGCGTCCAGCAGTCGACCGAACTGGTCGTCGATTTGCTCGATCATGGCGTAATAGGCGGCCTGGACCTTCTTGCCCTCGAAGTCCTCCGGCGGTTGCGACTCGCTCTGAAAGTCAATCCCCGATGCCGTGAGCCGGCCCTGGTGATCCAGGTCCGAGGACCGAAAGTACGGCCCCGGCAGAGCGTCCACGTCGTAACGGCGGTAGTACTCCCAGGGCGGGTTGAAGGGCGGATGTGGGTCGTATACGTTCACGCTGAGGAACCAGGGTTGGTCGCCCGGGCGCGCCTGGTTGATGAAGTCAATCGAGGCCTCGGTGCCCCAGGTGGTCTGGTGCACCTCGGGCGGCGTGTTGTCCTTCTCCGGCGTGGGCTCCATGAGGGCGCCGGTGAGATGGCGCCGGTCAAAGTTGTGGAGCAGCACGTCGTAGGGGTCGACGCCCTGATCCTGAACCCAGGCGGCGTAGTCGTGCTGATCGAGCGGCCAGTCGTTGCGGGGCGCGTGGCTGTACTTGACGTAGCGGTAGCCGTCGTTGAC
>JAPOXI010000002.1 GCA_026707185.1 Chloroflexota bacterium | reverse complement strand
CAAATCGGAACCCGAAGTCGTGCTGCCAACAACGGTCCACTACAGCTTCCGCCTGGGCGCCGAGCTTCTTGGCCTGCGCCTCCGCGAAGTCGACGTGGACGACGCCATGCGTCCGGACATGCGACAAGTGGAGCGGCTACTCAACGGCAACACAGTAGCGCTGGTGTGTTCCGCGCCTGAAGGCAATTTCGGCCAGGTCGACCCCGTCGAGGAGTTCGCGGACCTTGCGCAGCGCAAAGGCCTGTACCTGCACGTCGACGCCGCCTTCGGCGGCTTCGCGCTCCCCTTCCTGCGCGACCTCGGCTACCCCATCCCACCGTTCGACTTCAGGCTGCCGGGCGTCTCATCGATGATGACCGACGGCCACAAGCTGGGGCTGCTACCGGTCGCGACGGGCTTCTTCCTCATCCGCGACGAGGCCATGCTGGACGCCATCCCAGCCGAATTCACCGGCATCCACACCATCACCGCCACCAAGCCCGGCGATCACGCCGTGGCCGCCTGGTCCGTCATGCGCCGCCTCGGCCGCGACGGCTATCGCGACTCGGCCCAGCGCCTCATGGAAGTGGTGGACATCGTCAGCAGGGGCATCGAGGGCATCGACGGCCTCCGCCTACTCGTCCGCCCGCTGCTCGCCGTCGTCAACTTCACCTCCGATCGCGACGACGTCGAACGCATCTACCTCGAACTGCGCCGCCGCGGCTGGGGCGCCACCTACGGCCACGACGGCAAACAGGGCCGCATCCGCCTCTCCATCCACCCTCACCGCGACGTCGACCACGCCCACGGATGGGTCGCCGCCCTCCAGGAATCTGTCCATGCGATACGTGCCGACGTCTAACTGCCTCCCCTCAATGGGCGGTCTCCGACATTTTCAACTATCGCCTCAGGATCATCCAATGCAATACCTACTATCCTCGCTTCTTTCTTCCTTGCGAATAGGCCCTCCAGCGTTTCTGGATCCTTTAGAACTATCACTACATCAGGATCTCCGAGCAGCGACACATTCACAAATCCGTCAGTTTGCCGATCAGCCCTCGTACTTTTGCGTACTACCGATACGTTGCTCAGGGCAATCTGGCCTCGCCAGACCAATCCCGTACGAAGGTAGATGTACTGGTCATCCACAATCACCGGTTGCAAACGCGAGGCATGAATGTGGCCAACCATCCACAATAGCGTGTAGATGCTAATGGACGTGAATACCCAGGCACCGGTCTGAGTCCAGATGCTGATTACTAAGTGCAGACCGAAAGTCTCAACTATTACCAATGCCATGAGAGGCCAGAACAAGAAGCTGCTCTTCCGATGGTACGAGTGCACTGAGACATCCGGACGAGATGTCCTGAACCTTGCGAACCATCCCGCAAAGACGAGATACAATATGGACACTTCCGTGGCCGCAATTGCGGCCACGAAGTCGCTCTTGACGGACTTTCCTAAGCCAATTCTCAGTGCGTCAACAAAGTAGAGGCTTTCTCGCCTGGCTCGACGGACGTCCCGAATCACGTTACGCAGCTTGAACAACAGGAAGACAGCCACCGACAGTTCAATCGCTGGAATGAGGAAATCGCTGAACCTTAGAATCGATTGTTCAGATGACGGTAGGATTAGTCTGAGCACCAACAGAGTTAGTATACATACGGGCAAAATACTAGTCAGTGGAAGAAACTTCTTACGTACTAACAGCAGATAGAATAGAAGCGGCACTCCTACTGCGATATCAAGTGCAATAGCGATTGCCAACATACTCGGCCGTGGACTTGAATCGACACGGGTAGCGATCCACATTTCTAACGACAGCAGCAGAAATGAGAGTGTGACAAATGTGATAAACGATCTTCGACGAGTGAGGGTCATGTCAGAGAGCGACAGGTTCATAGGTCCGATCTCGCACCTCATCGTCCAAGTGACTGAGTCTACTCACCCCGGTCTGGCGTGCATCCTGTGGGTCGGGATCGCGAAGACCGCATCGCGAGCTTTCCACCGGGAGGTGCTCTCCTGCTCTGTCCTAACCCCGCCTCATTCTTAGAGCATCGGCGGGGCGTCCACGACCTGGTCGTGGACGCCCCGCGGCGAAAGCGATCAGCTAGCGGCTGTAGCCAGTTGGCGCGGCCGGCGGCGCTTGCGCGCGCGCCCGTTCCGCCATGTGCTCCAGCATGAACCGGAAGTCCTGGTAGGCACCGAGTCCACCCAGGCCGCCGTGCAACGACTGCAGCCGATCCTCCAGCTCAGTCAGATCGCGGGAAATCTCGGCGACGTACTCGCCGTCGTAGAACCCGGCATAGCGGTCGGCCGACAGCGCCACAATCGCCCCAAGCTCCAAAAGCGGATCGCCGGAAGCGCTCAGGCCGGTGTCCAGCCGCCCGCGCACCTCGGTCCGCTGCGAGCGGGACTGCCCGGTTTCGGCTACGACCCAGCGCAGTTCCACGTTGGCCAAGGTTGCCTCCTGCCCAGCGCGCTCCAGCGCCCGGTCGTGCAGTTCGATCTCGTAGAACACGGTCGTCGCCGCGCCCGACGGAATCTCCGCGAACTCCTTGCGGTCCTCCGCGAAGCTCTGATCTGACGTCACGCGGTTCTCGTAACCGATGATCCGCCACGACCGCACCAGATCCGGATCCCAGGTCACCTGCGCCCGCGTCTGGTCGGCGAACGGCGTCGACAGCGCCAGCCAGTTGTCCCGGCTGAACGTCGCCCGCGCCTGGCCAGTGTTATCCAGGTAGCGGTACCAGCCATTGCCGTGCTGCGCCAGCTGCTCCAACAACACGTCGTTGTAGTTGTTGATGCCGACCCCGATGGTGATCAGCCGCAGCGGGTTCAGTGCATTCCGGTCGTAGGCCGATTCCAGGATCGCGAACGGGTTCGTGGCGTCCACGTTAGCCACGCCGTCGGACATCAGGATGACGTAGTTGTAGGCCTCCGGCCGCTCTTGCCGAATCCGGTCCGCCAGGCGAACACCCTGATTCAGCCCGGCCTGCACGTTAGTGCTGCCATGTGGCGCCAAGCGCTGGATCGACCGTTGCACCGCCGAGGCGTCGGGAGACGTGTGCTCCACCGTGAGTTCGTGGATGACGCCTTCGGTGAAGTGCACGACCGCCAGCCGATCCTGCGGTCGCAGGCTCTGTCGAATCGCCTCCGCCGCCGACCGCGCAATGTCCACGCGATTGCCGTCACCCATTGAACCCGACGCATCCAGCACCAGCGTCACGTTCAGCGGCCGGTCGTCCGGAACTTCCGCGGCCTGAAACCCGATACGCACCAGGTGCTTGCTGCCGTCCAGCGGGTGCATCGCCACGTCGCTCGTGATCGCGAAGCCCCAGTCGTCGGCCGGCAGCTCGTAGCCGTAGTCGAACGCGTTGATCCACTCTTCGGCCCGAACCGAGTCGGGCTCGATGTCGTAGCCCTCTTGCAGCCACGACAGTGCCAACTGGTACGACGTTCGATCCGTATCCAGGCTGAAGGTCGACACCGCGTCTTCAGCGGTGGCAACGAACGGCTGCCGTCCGTAGTCCTGAAAGGTCGTGGCCGGGGGACGCGCCGCCGCAGGCGTTGCGACCGGTTGCGACGCGGCGGCCTGAGGAGCAGCCGTCGCGGCGGGGGGCGGCGCGTGCATCGCGGGCGCCTCGACCTGGACGACCCTCTCAACGACTTTCTCAACCTCGACCGTCCGGGTCACAACCTTTTCAACTTGCTGGGTCACGATCCTCTCGACCGGCACCTCCTTGACAACGGTCTTCTCCACAACCCGCTCGACCGGAACCTCCCTAATGACCACTCTCTCGGCGGGAGTTGCTGCAGGCATCGCCATAGCCGGAGCAGCCGTCGCGGCTGGAGCCGCCGCGGCCGCAGCTGCGGTGGCCATTGCAGCTGGTGCCTCAGCGTATGGCTCGGACGTGCCCAACTCGTCCTGCGTCGCGCGCGAGGCCAGAAAGACCGCCGAAGCCGCCACGGCCACGGCGCCACCGGTGGCCATCACTGGAAACCAGTTCTGTTTCAGCGCGCCGAGAATCTTGCGACGCACCAGCGTCACCGGATGTCGTGCCGGCTGCAGATCCATCTGCCCTTCAATGGTCGCCCATAGGTTCTGAGGCGCGCGGAGCTCCTCCGCTTCCGCTTCGAAGTGCTCGCGCAGCGCGCGTTCCATTTCCTGATCCGATTCGTAGTTACTGGCCATGGCTGTACGCCTCTCGGGCACCGCCCGATGCGAGTTGTTCCCGTAGCTGGCCAAGGGCTCGACTGAGCCGCGATTTGACCGTGCCCTCCCGCACGCCAATGGCTTCGGCCATCTCGGGAACCGTCAGGTCCGCGAAATAACGCAGCACGACCACCTGCCGGTGGTCCCGACTCAACCCTCCGAGCGCCTCTCGGATCGCCTGGCGGTCGAGGTTGGCCTCCACCATCTCTCCGGGGCTGGGGCGGTCGTCTGCGTGGCTGTACGTCTCCAGCGGTACGGTGTCAATCGCGCGACGTCGGCGCTGGGACACCACCGCGTTCACCAGAATGCGGACAAGCCAGGGCTTCACCGGCCGTCCACTCTGAAAGCCCGATATACCCCGCCAGGCAGCGAGGAGGGCCTCCTGCACCTGCTCTTCGGCCAACGCGCGGTTCCCGGTCATGAGGACCGCCGTGCCAAACAGCACGTCCTTGTAGCGCTCCACCAGATGGCGAAACGCTTCGTGCTCGCCGCCTTGACAACGCAGCACGGCTTGTTCATCGGTCATAAGCCGTCCTCATCATCCAATCTCCTGGTGCCTTCCACTAATGACTACGCGCGGCCGGAGCGAATCGTTCCATGGATGCCCGGAATCCGGTCTTTTGTCGTGGATCGCGGGTCGAGGCCCATGCAAGTCCGGGGTCGCATTCGGCTCCAGGACACTCGGCTTGCAAATCCAGTGCGCCGGCAAGACGGCCTCGGCGCCATTCAACGGCTTGCCGCAGCGACTCCCGCTCTGCGCAGAGACTCGAGTTAGTCATCTACATGGTCTAGAATATGACTATGATTCGAGTCAACATCGCGGAGGCCAAAACGCATCTCTCGCGCTACGTGGAACGCGTTGAGGATGGCGAGACAATCGTTCTGTGCCGCCGGAACGTGCCCGTTGCTGAAATCCGCCCGCTGCCAAAGTCTCCCATCGGGTTGCGACCTGTCGGTATCGACCGTGGAATGAGTATTCCAGCGAGCTTTTTCGAGCCGCTGCCTCAAGACCTACTGGATGCCTTTCAGGGGAGTCCAGACGATTCATGAGGCTGCTGCTGGACACGTGCACGTTTCTTTGGCTGGCGACGGATCACCCGCAATTGAGCGTATCGGCTCGAAACTTCTGTCGCGATCCGGGCAACAGCGTGCACCTCAGCGCCTTGTCAGCCTGGGAGATTGCGATCAAGTACCGCCTGGGACGTCTACCTCTTCCTGAGCCGCCCGCGCGCTACGTGGCCAGCCGGCGGCAGTGGCTACAGCTCGAACCGCTGGCCTTCGACGAGGCGAGCGCTAGTCACGACGTTCTCCTCCCTCAGCTTCACAGCGACCCATTCGACCGAGGCCTGGTCGCGCAAGCCATCCTGCACCACATGACAATCGTGACGCCGGACTCTGCAATTGCTCAGTATCCGGCTCCGGTTCTCTGGTAGCTCCAGGCGATCTTGAGCTAAGGAATTCTTGCTGGCGACACTTCCGGATTGAAACCCGTGCCTCCCAGGTTCGAGCCTCAGCCCAAAGGAAGAATCGTCGCCTTCACGCATTCCATCGCCATCGCGCTGCGAATGGCCTCGGCCACGCCAGCCTCGGATAGCGGAAACGTGCGTTGCATGAGCGACCAGTCGTAGTTGTCCTGAATGGCGTAGAGGTTTCCCATTGCCTGATGGACTTCATCGGGCGTGAACGCCCAACTGGCCAGCACCTGGAGTTCCTTTACGCAGATCCGGTGCCAGTTGGTGTCGATGCTTCCCGCGTCGGTGAACTGGCCCATTTCCACGAAGGTGCCCCCGTCGCGGAGCATTTCAATGCCTTCGGGCCCGGCCGGCGGCGCGCCGCTGCAGTCCACGACAAGATCAGCGCCGAGGCCGCCGACAGCCTCGCGAACGGCGGCGATTCTGCCGGCCGAGCTTTGGTGCGCGTCGATCGACACGGTGGCATCGGCGCCGTAGGTCCGACATAGCGCCAAGCGGGGCTCTTCCGGGGCTCCCACCACGACGACCTTGCCAGCGGCGCGCTGCCTAGCCGCGATGAGTGCAAGGACGCCAATTGGCCCCGAGCCCTGAATGACAACGGAGTCGCCAGCCTTGAAACCTTCGATGCCAAGCGAGGAGGCGCGATTGAAGGCGCGGGTGACGGAGGCGAAGGGCTCAACGAGCGACCCGACCATGCCGGGCATGTCGTCGGGCAGTCGAAAGACCTTGGTCGCGGGAAACGCATCCAAGTCGACGAACACCATCTCGGCCCAGCCGCCCCAAAGGTGCGGCGGCCGCTGAAAGCCGATCTTGCGTCCGTAGTAAGTCGGGTTCAGACAGCGGTTCGCACGCGTCGGGAAGTGCACACAGAAGTAGCAGGATCCGCAGGCCATGAGCGGCGGAATCATCACCCGGTCGCCCGCTCGCAGAGGATTCCCCATGTAGTCGCTGGCTAGTCCGGGACCGATCTCATCAACTACGCCGGCCAATTCGTGGCCCAGCGTGAATGGCCACGGAAGCTCGTCCGGCCAGTGGCCACGCAGGATGTGCAGGTCGGTGCCGCAGACCCCGCAAGCGTCAATCCGGATCAAGGCGCCGCGCTCCGGTACGACTGGACGCGGCACCGTGCGCAGGACAGGAGCCGTTCCAGGGCCATCAAACGTGATGACCTGGACGGAAGCTGTCCTAGCCAGGTTCGGAGACACCGTGAGTCGCCTGCACGAGGTCAGCCGCTAGGACTGATCGGTCCAGTCGAACAGGACTCCAAGCCAGCCCTCGGGACCGCTGGCGATCATTTCGTACATCTCAGGCGCTCGCGTGTAGGGAACGTCGTGCGTCACGAGACTGTCGACGTTGAGTTCGCCGCGGCCGATCAGATCAAACACGTAGGCGCGATTGGCCGGGCGCGTCCAGAGGAAGCGGTGGTACGGCTCGGCCGGATAGTCGAGCGAATAGTTGCCCAGGATGTC
>JAPOXI010000068.1 GCA_026707185.1 Chloroflexota bacterium | reverse complement strand
CCAGCATCTGCGGGCACGACACGGTTCGCGACGGCACCGAGGTGCGGACGCGCATTGGCGTGATGTTTGCCGGCGAACGCGGAGTCTTTTGGCGGCTGACCGGCCGCGAGAACTTGCAGATGTTCGGGCGCCTCGTATTCATGGACGGCAATGCGATTCGCCGGCGCACCGATGAACTCATGGAACGGCTCGGGCTCGCCGATCGCACGGATGAGCTGGTCGAGTCCTACAGCACCGGCATGAAGCAGCGGCTCAATCTCGCTCGCACCCTGATGCATGACCCGCCGGTACTGCTCCTGGACGAGCCCACAGCCGCCCTCGACCCCGCCGCGGCACGCGCGACCCGCGGATTCGTCAATGAACTCCGTCAGGAGGGAAAGGCGATCCTCCTGACGACCCACAACATGCACGAAGCTGATGAAGTGTGCGACCGGGTCGGGATCATCGACAAGGGCCGTCTCATTGCGGAAGATCGACCTGCGGACCTCATCAGCCGCGCCGGCGTGGAGCCGCGTCTGGAACTAATGCTGCGCGGCAACACGTCCGCGGCGCGCACCGCTATCGGCGGGGCCGCCCTCTGGTGGGGAGAGGCTGAGAGAGATGGTGCCGTTCAGGTCGCGGTGCGAGCGCCCGAAGGCTGGCGATCGGCGGAAGCCATCACCCAGCGCGTGTCGGCGGCGGGCGCCGAAGTCGTCCAGTCGCGCCTGCGCGAAGCCACCCTCGAAGACGCATACATCGAGCTGACCGGCAGCCGCCTTGGGGGACCGTTTGCCCCGGTCTAGGTTGGGCGTGAGATTCGCTTGGGCGAACGCGGCCGCAATGCTGCAACTGACCAGCTTGAGCTGGCGGATGAAGCAGCGCGAGCCATTCTTCTTGGTCAGCAGCGCCTGGCTGGCCACCTTTGCCGTACTTCCCATGGCGTTTGCGGCGGTTGCGCTGGTTGGGCCCGGTGCCAGGCACATTGAGACCTTCGTTGATCTTGCCGGTACCGACAACTACATGGCCTACGTCGTGATCGGGGCGACGGCCATGATCTGGTCGACGCAGACCGGAGCGAACGTCGGATTCGTCCTCGAGGCCCAGCGCCTTTCAGGCACGCTCGGCTCGATCTGGTCGACTCCGACCAGCTTGCTGGCTCGGGTTGCAGGCTTGGGTACCTCTGGAATGTTGGTTGGCATGGCACGGACCTTCATCGCCTTCGCCGTGGCCTGGGCCATCCTCAGGTTCCCGGTCAGCCTTGATCCCTTGCCGTTGATCGCCGTCCTTACCGCGTCGACCTTCGCCGTCGGGTCCTTCGGTCTCATCTGGGCCGCGGTTGTTCTGCGGGCGCGCGCCGGCATGACGCTGGTGCAGGCAATCCTGATGGGCATGGGAATCCTGGCAGGCCCGGCCTATCCGACAACCGTGCTTCCCGACTGGGCCCAGGTAGTCGGCAACCTGCTTCCTCCGACCTGGCTGATCCGCGGGCTCCGGGCAACGCTCGTCTTCAACGACCCCACGGCCGCGTGGGCGTCGGTCGCGGCGTTACTCGGTCTCGGACTCGTCTTCGGTGTCTGCGGGATGTGGCTGTTCAGACGATTCGACCGCGACGCCCGCCAGCGAGGGCATCTTGAGGCCCTCTGAGGTTCAGCGCGCTGGTCGCGTAGCCGCCGTAGTGCTGGCCGCGTTCGCCCAGGTGTGGCGCGAACACAATCGCTTTCGCATCGTGTGGGCTGCTCGCATGGTCACAGCCTTCCTCTTCCTCGCGCCCATTCTGCTGATGAGTCGGGCCTACGGTTCCGAGGGGTTCGCGGCCAGCGGCGGTGGCCGCGACTTCGTCGCCTTCGCCGCCGTTGGTCTCGTGGTCATCAATGCGGCCATCCGGCCCATGGGGGCCACCATCCACTATCTCGCAAATTCGAATCGCGTCGGGATCCTGCCCGCCCTCTGGACGACGCCAGCCCCACGGTGGGCCATGTGTCTCGGAGCGTCCCTCGCGACGCTGGTGGATGCGGTGGTCGAAGGCGCCATCATCATCGCGTTAGCGTTCCTGTTCTTTGGTCCGTCGACGCAGTCGGTCTCCGTGTTGGCTGTCGTTCCACTGCTATTTGGGCTGGCGACATTTTGGGGGCTTGGTCTTGTGTTCGGCAGTGTGTTCCTGGCCACGCGCTCGTGGGCCGCCGACGCCATCGTGAGCGGCCTCCTCCTGGCGTTGGCCGGTACGGTCTTTCCAATCACCATCCTGCCGTGGTCCGTCCGCTGGCTGAGCTACGCGTTTCCGCACACGTATGTGCTCGACGCCCTGCGCCACCTGGTTCTTGGAACGCCGACGATTGCGCCGCTCGCTGTGGACCTTGCCGTCGCTGGGTGCAGCGCGATGCTTGCGGTGCTGGGCGGCATCGTCATGTTTAGGCGCGCCGACCGCGCAGCCGCTCGTCGCGGCGTCATTGGGCTCTACACCTGATATTTGGCGACAGGCAGATGCCCGCAGCCTGAAGGGTCCTGGCGAATTCGGTAGCCGCGCTTGCACGCTGATAACCTCACATGTTGGTCGTAACGGTCATGTGCGGACGATGCCCAGGGTTCCAAGCGCTACGTGTCGTGTCGTGAAAAGTGATTCTACGGGCTGTATATTGCCGCCAGTCTCCTCTCCAAACCGGGCGGACGAGGGTCAACGTGGACACAGCGTCTTCCGGACGTGCCGCTCAGGCGGATTGGCATCTGTCGAAATCCGTCGCGCGATACCGAACGGCCAGCAGTTTTTTCGTCACCGGTCGTTGCATGGAGGGAGTTAAGCCTTGACTGGATATCTGGCCCGCATAAGCGCCCGGCGGCCGCTCGTCACGCTGGCAGTCTGGCTTGTGCTCGCCGTTGTTGCGGGCGGTCTGAGTCAGGTGTTCCTCGACAGCGCCACGACCACTGAACTGAAACTAGGATCCGGTGCACGATCGCAGCAGGCGGCGGAACTGCTGGAAGACAGGCTCCGAGGCCCTGAACCCATAACGGAAATCGTAATCGTCCAGTCCGAGAATCTGACCGTCGACGATCCCGCGTTCAAGACCAAAGTCGAGACGGTATTTGGACAGATTGTTGCCCTTGGCCCTGACGCAGTCACGGCCGGCCTGAACTACTACCTGACCGGTGACGAGCGCCAAGTATCGCCGGATCGCAGGACCACCCTCATGCCGTTCCGGCTTGCCGGCGACCTCAACGAGGCCGAGGGGCATGCCGAGCACATCCTGGACATCGTCGAGGCAGCCGACGGGGTGGACGGCTTCCGCGTGCTGACGAGCGGCAGAGCCAGCATTTCCGTTGAGCAGAACGAGCTGGCGTTGCATGACCTGGAGCAGGGCGAACGCTTCGGCATTCCCGTGGCCCTGCTCATCCTCGTAGCGCTGTTTGGATCGCTGGTCGCCGCACTTGCGCCTATTGGCCTCGCCATCGTCGCCATCGTCATTGCCCTCGGCCTGGTTGCCTTGATTGGCCAGGCGTTTCAGCTGGTGTTCTTCGTCACGCTGATGGTCACGATGATCGGCCTGGCCGTTGGCATCGACTATTCGCTGCTCATCATCGCCCGCTTCCGCGAGGAAATGGACCGAGGCCTGGACAGGCTCGAGGCGGCCGAGCGCGCCGGCTCGACGGCCGGCCGTACCGTCCTGTTCAGCGGCGTCACCGTCATGATTGCCATCTGCGGAATGCTGATCGTCCCATTCCTCTTCTTCCAGTCCCTGGCCATCGGCGCCATCCTGGTCGTGGCCGTTGCCCTGGCGGCCACGCTCACGCTCCTCCCGGCTGTGCTGGCCCTGCTTGGGCCCAGGGTGAACCTGTTGCCCGTGCCCTTGCTCGGCCGCTTCAAGGTGACCAGCCCCGACCATTCAAAGGCGGGGTTCTGGGAGTTCATCACCGAGAAAGTCATGGGCTTCCCGATCATCAGCATCCTCGCCATCGCGGTGCCCATGATCGTGTTGACGGTCTTCTACTTCGACATCAAGACCGGCCTGAGCGGTGTCGATGCTTTCCCGGAGGGCACGCAGAGTCGCGAGGCCTTTTATGTCCTCGAAGAGAACTTCTCATTCGGCATCGTCAATCCGGTCGAAGTCGTCATCGACGGCAACGTCAACAGCCCCGAGGTCCAGGGCGCCGTACAGCGTCTGCAGGCTGCCCTCAGCAATGACCCAAGATTCCCTATTCCTCCGGTTCCAACCGTCAACGAAGCGGGTGACCTTGCGCTCTTGACGCTGGTCATCCACGGGGAGTCCAGCAGCCAGGCTGCAGTTGACGCCGTCACGGCTTTGCGCGACGAGTACATACCGGCGGCGTTCGAAGGCGTCTCAGCGAATGTCCTGGTCGGCGGCGTGACGGCTATCACGGCCGACGTATTCGAAATCGTTGAGATCTACACGCCCTTCGTATTCCTGTTCGTCCTCGGATTCAGCTTCATCGTGCTGATGCTGGTCTTCCGCTCGATCGTCATCCCGATCAAGGCCGTCATCATGAACCTGCTGTCCGTGGGCGCCTCCTACGGGTTGCTGGTCCTGGTCTTCCAGAAGGGCGTGGCGACGGAACTGCTGGGTTTCCGCCACGCGGAAGTCGTGGACGCCTGGATCCCACTGTTCCTGTTTTCCATCCTGTTCGGACTCTCCATGGACTACCACGTATTCCTGTTGAGCCGCATCCGCGAACGCTACGACCACACCGGCGACAACGCCGAGGCGGTGGCGTACGGGCTGCGCTCGACCGCCGGGATCATTACCGGGGCGGCTCTGATCATGGTCGCTGTATTCGGCGGCTTTGCGCTGGGCGAAACCATCATCAACCAACAGGTCGGCTTCGGCTTGGCCGTCGCCGTATTCCTCGACGCAACCCTCGTCCGATCCGTATTGGTTCCGGCTAGCATGGAGGTACTGGGCAAGCGCAACTGGTACTTGCCATCTTTCCTGCGCTGGCTACCCGACGTGAGGGTTGAACCCGCCGAGGACGAATAAGTCCGCGATATGGATCCTGGGACTTCGCGAGCTGCTGGGGCGGATCTACCAACCTGCTATCGCGATGGTTACGCCAGGGCGCGTGCGCTCGATGCCAAGGTAGCCGCCAACTACGTCGCCCACACGCACGTCGGCGATCCGATCGCCGACGCAATGATGGCCGCGCTGGAAGAACTCGGCCCGCGAGAATCGTGGCGGATTGTTCAGGCCGCCATGGACAATCTGGATGACGAGAGCGCGCTGGCTGATGCGCCGCGCGAAGTCCGCGACTTCTTTGAGGATTTGAAGACCCCTCCCGCCTGGGTGGACGAGGCGTCGCTGATCCCCGGGATGCGCATGTTTCATCGCAATTCCAGGATCATCCTCGGGGCGTTTGTCGGAGGAACGCTGGTCGAAGGGTTCGCGACCAATATCAGCAAGTCGTTCTTTACGACTGGCCGGCTGCGTGAGCAGGGAGTCAGGCGCCTCAAGCAAAACAACCGCCACATGCTCGAAATGTTCGTTCCGGGTGGCATGGATCGGGGCGGCGACGGCTGGAAGCTGTCGGTTCGAGTTCGCATGGTGCACGCCCAGGTTCGGCGCCTGCTCGCTAACTCAGGCGATTGGGACTTCGATGAACTGGGCGAACCCGTGAGCGCCGCGCACCTTGGCTTTGCCATTACGGCCTTTTCCGCGCGACTACTTAAGCACATGAAGAGCCTGGGCGCCGTATACGACGACGAAGAACGCGCCAGCTTCATGCAGGTCTGGCGCTATAGCGGCTACCTGATGGGCATTCCCGAGTCGATCTTGTACCGAGATGAAGCCGAAGCCCTGCGAATTTTCGAGATTGGCGGGATCTGTGAGCCCGAGCCCGACTTCGAGTGCATCGCAATGGCGAACTCACTGATCAACTCCGCCCCCCTGCTGATCGGCCTGACCGACCCCGAACAGCGCCGCCACCTTGCCAAGTACGTCTACCGGGTATCCCGCGCGCTCATCGGCAAGGACCTTGCGAACAAGCTCAAATATCCGCGCAGCCCAACGATCGGCGTACTGCCCTGGTTCCGCATGCAGGGCCGAATCGAACGCACGTTGGGCCGGCTCTTTCACAAGCACCTGCAACAGACCAACTACACCAGTCTCACGTCGTTGCTTGAAGTGTCGGTCTTTGACGAGGCCGGCATCAGCTACAAGATGCCTGATCATGTGTACGCTGAAGAATCCACCAAGTGGTAGCTCGACTCGGAGCGCCAGCGACCTGACGACTCCCGGCGAAACCGGCTTTCGCTTCAGTCCCAGACCGGTCGGCAGGCTCTTAGCGAATGTGACCGGACGACGACACCCTGGCCGGCCGGCGCTGTCGAGTCCGCGCCACGTCAATCAGGATTGGGCGGGGTCCGCCGCCGTCTTCGAGTTGCCAGTCAGCCGCCGATCCATGCGCAGACGGCCGCGTGTACCTGCAAGGTCTTTGAGTCGCGAGGACTCCTCCCAGGTGCTGTCAACGTAGCCGGCCTGCTTGTAAAACTCACAGGCGGCACGGTTTTCGGCCAGCACGTACAGGCTGCAGGCCGACGATTGGCGATCCGCGCTTTGATGCACACGGGCAAGCAAGGCCTTGGCCACGCCGTTGCCCCGGTGCTTTGGGAACACCGCCAGGTATGGAATGAACCAATGATCCGCGGGTACGGGAGGGCTCGCGCCGATCAGCATCCGCAGCCTTGGTAACAGCCGGAAAAACCGCCACGGGCCGTACACGCGCAGGTAGGCCAACATCGTGGCTCGGTAGCGTCGCGCCAGCTCCGTCCACGGCGCGTGGGACACCATGCCGGCCACCTGGCCGTGGACCTCGGCCAACGTAACGAGGTCGTAGCTCCACAGCGTCCCGGTTCGAGCGAAGAGTCGCTCCAGGTAGCTCGTGGAAGCCCCCTCGACTCCGAGACCAAACACAGCGTCCGCCAGTTCCGGAGTCAGCGCTTCGCGCAGCAGATGACCTGCGGAACGCTTGTCCTCCAGTCGGGCGCGACGGAGCTTTGGCCCTGCCGCCGTGGGCTGGTGTCGCTGAGCGACGTTGAGATCAATATCGGCAGCGGCTTCCGCCGTCGCACTCGCCAGCACAGCCCCGCTCATTCTCCGGGCGGCCTCCCAACACGTACCGGATAAAATCTATTTTGCGGAGACTAGCGGCCATCTGTCGAGTGGGCGTGGAGCCTGTGTGCAAGTCCTATGCACGCGGCCAACGAGAATCTGGTCAA
>JAPOXI010000072.1 GCA_026707185.1 Chloroflexota bacterium | reverse complement strand
GCGCTGCTCATTCTCGACAATCGACGCTGGTCCGGCTCGGCTCGGGTGCGCGTCACGCGCACGGGAATGGTGGCGGGCCTGGTCTTCTTCATTGGCGTCACCTCGATCGGACGCCTGGGCGAATTGGCGCCGGTCCCGCTGCCGGACGACTGCTCGTCCGAACGCATCAGGACCTTGTACACCGACCGGGTCACGGAACGGGGATTCGTGGAGTACGGCCCCGAGGCCGATCAGGCCACCGCGCGCTTACGACGCCCCGGCCGGCTGGAGAGCAATGTCGAACGCGCCGAGGCCTATGTCGAGCGTGGCTTGGTGCGTGTGTGGCTGGGCGAATTTGAACGGGCCCTGGCCGACTACCAGGGCGCGATTGACCTTGATCCCGGCCATGTCGCGGCGTACGTGGCGCGGGCCAGGCTGCTCGAGGCCGGGGCGTGTCTCGAGCACGCACGACCGGACCTGCAGGCCATTCAACGCCTGGCCGCCGCATCGGAAGACGGCTTTGCCTTGCTCGACGGAGCCCGCCTGCTGGCGACCTCAGCGCAGGAGTTGAAGGAGCCCGATCTCTTCCAGGCGGCCGCCGACGTGGCGCGCCACGCGGCTGAACACCTGTCATCACCGCACGAAGCGGAACTGGTGGAGGGCATCGCGCTCACCAGGCAGGGGCGACTGCGCGAAGCGCTGGAAGTCCTCACGGTGAGCATCGAGAGCTTCGGATTGAATGCCGAGCCGCTGCTGGTTCGCGGGACCGTGCACCGTATGCGAGGCGATATGTCCAAAGCCCTCCAGGATTTTGAACTTGCCCTGAAGCGTAGGCCGCGATGGGACCTCGCGCTGGCGGCTCAGGGAATCACCTTGGCGAGCCTCGGCCGGGTTAACGAGGGCCTGGCGGCGCTCAACGAGGCCGTGCAGCTGGACGACACCTATGTCAACGCGTGGTACTGGCGGGGACGGGTCCTGCTCGATTCAGGCCAGCCGGAAGCCGCGCGCGCCGACTTTAACCAGGCAATCCGGCTCAGCCCCGATCTTGCCGACCCGTATGTGGGCCTGGCGGCCGTCGAACTGGCCGTCGGCAATCACGAGCAGGCCGTGAAAGCGCTGGAGATGGCCAACACCCGCTTTCCGGGCTGGGTGGATAAGCCCATCACACTCGCCTGGTTCAATGAACTGCAGCGTCAAATCGGGGTGTCATTCTCGAATTAACCCGGCGGCCCGCGGCCAACTGGCAGTCGTGGAATCCCATGCTGGGACCGTGAGGTCGCCCCGGTGAGCACTGGCCGGGCCGTGGGTCAACGTGCGCGGGCACCGGGTTGACACCGGGGTACGCCGATGGCTTGATTACCGAGGCCTGATTCCTGGAAGCCAGCCATGTCCATTGAACTCGGCGGTCACATCTTCTCCACCCCGCATTTGAAGCTGGACGAGTCGGTCCGCGTCTGGCGTGCGCTTGGTATGTCCGTCATGGACCTGGGCAATGGAGCCGACCTGGATCCGGATGTCGTTGGCGCACACCCCGAGCGTGAAGCCGAGCGCGTCCGTGCCATCGGCGAGCGCCACGGCATGCGCTTCTACGATGCCTTCCCCCAGGCCACCGACAAGCACATCACCAACACGCCCGACGAAGAGGAATACGTCCACCAGCGTCAGGTCTACGCCGGCTGGATCGACTTCGCCGCCGAAGTCGGCTTGGACGGCATATCGCTCAGCCCGGGCAAGTACTGGCCCGGTGTCGACGCTGAGACGGCCTTCACGCGCGGCCGCGACCAGCTGATTCCCCTGGCCGAACACGCCGCTGCACGCGGGGTCCGGCTTCGCATCGAGCCGCACGTCGAGAGCGTCACCTGGAGCCCCGAACTTGCGCTGCGCATGCTGGACGAAGTCCAGGGACTGTCGCTCACCGTCGACCACTCTCACTTCGTCTTCCACGGCATGACCTACGAACAGATCGCCGTTATGCACCCCCACGGCACCCACTGGCACGCCCGCCAGGCGGCCCTCGGGAAGTTGCAGACCGGCTTTGACGACGGCGAAATCGACTTCGCCCGTATCGTCGGCGACCTCAAGGCCGCCGACTACAACGGAATTATTGCCCTCGAGATCGTCCACGTCGGCTGGCTGTCCCTGGACGGCCAGGACGTACTGAGCGAGACCGTTCGGCTGCGCGATCAGCTGTATGACCTACTGGGACCATAGACACTTAGCCGGCGCCGCGAATCGGTGGGCAGGAAACTGCGTTCCGGTTGCTGAGCGATCAGGTCAACGCAGCGATCGCTTGGCGTATTGCCTTGGGAAGGACGCGAGTGGGCCATGAAAATCGAGATGGGAGAGTCCCTGGCTTATTCATTCCTTCGGCATGTCAAGCAGTGCTGGCTGGTGCAGGCCAACTGGAAAGCTTCCGAGCACTGGTCCAGGATTCTGCTGGACGAACAACTGGAGTCGCTATTCGCGGGGATGCGCGAGCGGTTTGAGACCGACGGGACGGTGTTCAGGCGCACTAGGAGCGTCGACCAGTTTCTTAAGCAAGCCGAGATTGATGTGCTCGGCGTAGGACAGAACGGCAGCGTCCACGCGCTCGACGTGGCCTTTCACGAGGCTGGACTGAACTATGGCGGCGCTGAGGGCACGCGCACGCGCGTGCTGAAGAAAGTCCTGCGTTCGATGTTAATCCTCCGGGCGTATCTGCCAGCGGACACGCCGACGCACCTGTATTTCGTTTCCCCCAAGGTTCGGGAGTCAATAGACGTCGAGCTGGTCGAGTCGTTCGCCGAGCTGCGGACGGTGTACCCGGACGTCGGATGGCACTTGCAGACCAACGCCCGGTTTAGAGATGAACTGGTGCGCCCCACGCTGGTAGCTGCCCAGGCAGTAGCGGACACATCGGAGCTGTTCGTACGGTCGGCAAAGCTGCTGGAGGTGAGCGGGCTGTCGAGTGCGATCCCCGACGAGTCGTCACCCAAGAAACGCGCCAAGCCGGAGACATCGCGTATTCCCCGAGCAACGCTGCAGCCGCTCGTCTCGAGCCTCATGAAGACGATGTTGGAGGACTACCCTGAGCTGTTGGATGAAGAGGCCATCGCGAACCTGACGGATTCTGGCTATTGCCGGCGCAACCTGGGATTGCAGATTGGCAATTTGGCTCTTCTACGGCGAAGGAAGGACGGCCGTTCAGTCAGGGGTTATAGCAGATATTGGAGCGAAATATACGGCGGTCAATATTTTGTGGTGAGTCAGTGGGGGAAGCAGTACCACACTCACAATGCCCAGCGATTGCTCCGGTGGATCGACCGGGTCATCGGTGTGACTGCAGGGAGCCCGGGTCGCCTCGCATTGCAGCGGCACCGAACGACACTGGAGCGCTACGTGGAGCAGGCGTTGGCGCACTAAGTGGTGGCGCGCTGACGTTGTGACCGACGCCGGGTATTCGGCTGGCGGTGGGATGACCGGCGTTGGCGGATTGTCCGTCGGCCGTCAGAATTGAATGTTGCCGCCCCACAAGGTCCCGAGCTCCATGCCCAATCGCCTCGCCGCCGAGTCCAGCCCCTACCTGCTCCAGCACCAGTACAACCCCGTGGACTGGTATCCCTGGGGCGACGAGGCGTTCGCCGCGGCCCGTGCCGCCGGCAAACCCATCTTCCTCAGCGTCGGCTACGCCGCCTGTCACTGGTGCCACGTCATGGAGCGTGAGTCGTTCGAAGACCAGGCAACGGCGGACGTCCTCAATGAGCACTTCATCGCCGTCAAGGTCGACCGCGAGGAGCGCCCCGACGTGGACCAGATCTACATGTCGGCCGTCCAGTTGCTCACCCGCCACGGCGGCTGGCCCATGTCGGTGTTCATGACGCCGGAGGGCAAGCCGTTCCACGGCGGCACCTACTTCCCGCCGGAACCCCGGCAGGGCATGCCCTCCTTCCAGCAGGTGCTCACCGCCGTTAACGACGCCTGGTTGAACCGTCGGGACGAGTTGGAGTCGGGTGCCGGTCGACTCACGGAAGCGATCCAGGCGGCCGACAGTCTCGACTTGCCCGCTGCTCCCGTGACTGACGACGATCTGCGCCGCGCCTCGCAGGCCCTGGCCGGCAGCGAGGACCGTACCCACGGGGGCTGGGGCCAGGCCCCCAAGTTCCCGCAGGCCATGGCCGTCGAGTTCCTGCTGCGCCGCCACCTGGCCACCGGCGAGGGCCTGCTGCTCGACATTGCCGACCGTGCCCTCCACCGCATGGCCCGCGGTGGCATCTACGACCACGTTGGCGGCGGCTTCCACCGCTACAGCGTCGACGCCGCCTGGCACGTGCCCCACTTCGAAAAGATGCTCTACGACAACAGCCAGCTCGCCCGCGTGTACCTGCACGCCTGGCAGATCGCCGGCGATCCGGCCCATCGCCGCGTTGTCGAGGAAACGCTGGACTGGGTCGTTCGCGAGATGACGCATCCACAGGGCGGCTTCTTCAGCACCCTGGACGCCGACTCCGAAGGCGAAGAGGGCAAGTTCTACGTCTGGTCGCTGGACGAGGTCCGCGACGTGCTCGGCCCGGACGCCGATCTGGTGGCCGACACCTACGACGTATCCGACCGCGGCAACTGGGAAGGCGTCAATATCCCACGCCGGCTCAAGGATCTGGACGTGCTGGCCTATCAGCACGACGTGAGCACGTCGGAAATCCAGTCCGCCACGGACCGTGCGCTCCCCCGCCTGTTCGAACGCCGGGCCGGCCGAATCCGCCCGGGCCTCGACGACAAGGTCATCACCGCCTGGAACGGCCTTATGATCGCCGCCTTCGCCGAGGCCGGACGCGCGCTCGACCGTGACGATTACCTCGTAACCGCCACGTCCGCCGCCGAGTTCTGCACAACCGAACTCTGGCGCGACGGCGGTCGCCTCTGGCGCACCTGGAAAGACGGCCGCGCCCGCTTCAACGCGTACCTCGAAGACTACGCCTGCCTCGCCGAGGGCCTGCTGGAGCTCTACCAGACCACCTTCGACGACCGCTGGTTCCTGGCGGCCCAGGTGCTCGCTGACGCGACGCTGGAACACTTTCAGGATCCCGAGGGCGGCTTCTTCGACACCAGCAACGACCACGAGCAACTGGTAACCCGACCCAAGAATGTCCAGGACAACGCCACGCCGTCCGGTGGTTCAATGGCGATCACCGTCCTGGGTCGCATGCACGCGCTGACGGGCGAGGCTCGCTATCTGGATGCCGCCGAGCGAGCGCTGACCGCGGTTGGCCCGGGAGCAACCAGCTACCCCACGGCCTTCGCGCAGTGGTTCGGCGCCGCTGACTTCCTGGTTGGTCAGCCCGTTGGCATCGCCGTGGTTGGCGATCAAGCCGACCGGCAGGACCTGCTCGCCGTCATTCGCGAAACCTATCGACCCCGCGCTGTTGTGGCCGCGGCGGACAACGCGGCCGCCGCAGGGATTCCCCTGCTCCAGGACCGGCAGACGCTTGATGGCCAGGCCGCTGCCTATGTGTGTCACGGATTCGTGTGCAAGCTGCCGACCGCCGATCCCGATACGGTCCGCGAGTTGCTGGCCGAGGCTTAACGCCCGACGTGCCGTTGTGCAATTCTTGTAGAGGCCGCCTGGACCGCTGACTGACTGATTGATGAATGTTCTCCGCATTACGCCTCGCGGGTTCTGCCACGGCGTGGTCGATGCGATTCGCCTCGCCAACGAGGCCGGCGCGCAGCACCAGGGCCCCGTCTACATGCTGGGCTACCTCGTGCATAACGCCCATGTGGTCAACGAGTTGGCGGAAAACGGGGTGAAGCTGGTCGACTTTGACGACCGCATGGCCGGCTTGGAAGAAATCGAGCACGGCACCGTGATCCTCACCGCCCACGGTGTCTCGCCTGCCGTCAAGCAGCGCGCCATTGACAAGGGCCTGACGGTGATTGACGCCACCTGCTCCGACGTCTATATCACCCACGATCTCATCATCGACCTGGTGTCCCGCGGCTACGAAATCATCTACGTGGGCAAGCAGGGACATCCCGAACCCGACGGCGCCATCGGCGAGGCCCCCGGCCACGTGCATCTGGTCAGCACCGTGGAAGATGTCGCCCGGCTGGATCTTCAGAACGACCGCCTCGCGGTCACCACCCAGACCACCCTCAGCATTTGGGACACGCAGGACGTCATTGACGCCGTCGTTGCCAGGTACCCCCAGGTCGAAGTTCACAACGACATCTGCCTCGCGACCCAGGACCGGCAGGAAGCCGCCGTCCAGGCGGCCGATGTCTGCGATCTGGTGGTGGTGGTCGGCAGCGATCGCAGTTCAAACTCCCACCGGCTCGTCGAGGTTGTGCGCAACGTCAAACAGACTCCCGCTCACCTGGTCGATTGCGCCGACGACGTCGACCTTTCCTGGTTCAAGCCCGGAATGCGCGTAGGCATCACCGCCGGGGCCTCCACGCCTGCCCGCGTGACCCGCGAGGTCATCGAGCTGATCGAGGCCTACGAGCCGGAGCTTGATCCGGTCGCCATCGCCTGAGCCCCTGAACGGCTAGAGCCGGGTCGGGGCCCCTTTGTGTGCCGCGACGGCGTTCAGATCGGCAATGATCGGTTCCAGGAGCGCCACGCCCTCGGCCTTCGCCTCGTCGTACGTCCGCCACTCAAGCTCGCCCGCCACCACCAGTTCCGCAACGCCCTCGGCCCGCGCCGAGCTCTTGAACTGCTCGATCTGCGCGTCCATCCGCGCCTTGAACGTCTCCACGGGCATGAATGCCGCAATGTCTGTTGCTTGAAACATGTGGGAGATCGCCCCGTCGTCGCCGTCGACCCGGCTCACCGAGCGGCTGTAGCCGGACCCTGAAAGCACACCCGTCATCGCGTCCACGACCTGGGCCAGCCCGATGCCTTTGGGGCCTCCGATCGGTGCGCCGGCCCCGTCGTCGGCAAACGCTTTGGGATCGGTCGTGGGTAACCCGCGATTGTCCAGCGCCCACCCCTCGGGAATCCGCTGGCCCAGGCGCTCGAAGATGGCAATGCGGCTGTTCGCCGACATCGACATCGCCATGTCCAGCACCAGCGGCCGCTCGCGACCTGCCGGGATGGCGTACGCGATCGGGTTATTCCCCACCACTCGCTCGCGGCCCCCAAACGCGAACATCGTCGGTCCCGCGTTGGTTGTCGCGTACCCCGCCATATCGTGAGGCACCGCCATCAGGGCAAAATGCGCCGCGGCCCCGAAGTGCCGACTCCCGCGCGTGATACCGGTGGCGGCGCCCGCCTCGCGCGCCTTCTCGATCACCGCCCGCATCGTCAGCGCCCCCGCCACGTGGCCCGGCGCGGAGTCCCCGTCCACCAGCACCGTCGCGGCGGTCTCTCGGACCACCCGAACGTTGGGCCGCGGATTCATCTCGCCCGTGTCCAGCTGACCGGAGTAGCGCTGCAGCAGCCAGTGTCCGTGCGAGGTCACACCCCGCATGTCCGCTTCCACCAGGTTCGCGGTCATGATCTCCGCGTGCTCCGGCG
>JAPOXI010000056.1 GCA_026707185.1 Chloroflexota bacterium | reverse complement strand
CCCGTCCAGTCCATGAACCACCCCACCCCAACCACCCCTCAAACCCACCAAAAACCACCCCGCCGCGCCCGCTCCGTCATCCCGGCGTCCGCAGCCGGGATCCAGTCCTCGTCCTCCGGGCCACCGGAAACTCGCCAGGAACCACCCCGCGCAGCCTCAAGAGTTTTTTGGAAAAAACTCTTACGCGCACGAGACCTCCATTTCCCCGCCCCTTCCCCGTCCCCGTCCGGTCTCACTCCTCTGCCCTCTTCCCTCTCCCCTTCCTCCCTCTCCCCCCACCTATCATGGCCACGCCGCCGCTCCACGGACCCCTCCCATGACCACCACCAGCGCCGTCCAGGTTCAGGTCAACCGCCGCGTCCGCATGCGCGACGGCGTCTACCTCTCGGCCGACGTCTACCTCCCCCGCGGCGCCGGCGACACCCCCGACTCCCGCCTCCCCACCGTCCTCATCCGCACCCCCTACAACAACGCCTCCTACCAGAACATCCGCAAAGGCCGCGCCCTCGCCGACAACGGCTACGCCTGCGTGATCCAGGACGTCCGCGGCCGCTGGGACTCGGATGGTTCCTGGTCCCCCTTCGTCACCGAACCCGAGGACGGCTTCGACACCCAGGCCTGGATCGCCGAGCAACCCTGGAGCAACGGCCGCATCGGCATGTCCGGCCGCTCCTACCTGGGCTCAGTCCAATGGCTCAGCGCGCCCTCGGCGCATCCCGGCCTGACCTGCCTGGCGCCCCAATCCATCTGCGTCGACTACCTCAGCGGCCTCGTCCGCCCCGGCGGCGCGTTCCAGCTCGGCGTCCTCATCAACTGGGGCCTCCGCGTCGACGGCCGCACCGCCCAGTCCATCGATTTCGAAAACTGGGTCGAAACCTGCCGCGTCCTCCCGCTCCAGGACATCCCCGCCCACGCCGGCCGCGACCTCGACTTCTGGAACGACTGGCTCCACATGCCGGCCACCGATCCCTACTGGGCCGCCATCGACACCCGTCCGCACTGGAACGACATCACCGTGCCGGCCTACGTGATGGGCGGCTGGTACGACCTCTACGCGGCCCAGGCTTTCGACCAGTTCAACGGCCTCCGCCTCCACGGCGGATCCGAGGCCGCCCGCCAGTCCCGCCTCATCATGGGCCCCTGGCCCCACCACCTGGGCGCCGACCTCCCCGGCGCCCCCCGCTGCGGCGACATCGACTTCGGCGCCGGCTCCGTCGTCAACATCAACGCCCTCGAACGCGCCTGGTTCGACCGCTGGCTCAAGGGCAACGGCGAGTCCTCGGCCGACGAGCCGCCACTCCGTCTATTCGTCATGGGCGCCAACCGTTGGCAGGACGAGCACGAATGGCCCCTCGCCCGCACCGACTGGCAACCCTGGCACATCCGCTCCGGCGGCTCAGCCAACTCCGTCCGCGGCGACGGCACGCTTTCACTCGACCAACCCGGCGACGAACCCGCCGACACCTTCGTCTACGACCCCAACTTCCCCGTCCAGTCCCTCGGCGGCGCCAACTGCTGCACCCCCCACATTGAGCCCTGGGGCCCCTACGACCAGCGCCCCGTCGAAGCCCGCCACGACGTCCTCTGCTACACCTCCGCCCCGCTCCAGCAGGACCTCAAAGTCATCGGCCCCATCAAGCTCGTCCTGCACGCCGCCACCGATGGCCTGGACACCGACTGGACCGCCAAGCTCGTGGACGTCTCACCCACCGGCTACGCCATGAATCTCTGCGACGGCATCCTCCGCGCCCGTTACCGCAATGGGCAGAGCCAGCCCAGCCTTCTAACTCCCGGCGCCGTTGAGCGGTACGAAATCGAAGTCGGCGTCACCGCTAACGTCTTCAAGCGCGGCCACCGCATCCGCCTCGAAGTCTCCTCCTCCAACTTCCCCCGCTTCGACCGCAACCTCAACACCGGCAACAACCTCGCCACCGACTCCGAAATCCGAGTCGCCCACCAAACCATCCACCACACCCCCACCCACCCCTCCCACCTAGTCCTGCCGGTAATCCCGGATGCCTAACTGGGAGAGTCTCGTCCGAGGGCTCGTCGTCAAGCGGCGCCGAATAGCTCCCTCAGGACCGCCTCCGACGCCTCAACCGTCGGCGGCCGATGCGGTGGCTGCCCGCCCTTCAACCCTGTCTCCGACAAGACAACAACCACCGAAGCATCACGCCCAATCGCCCCGCTGGCCGTCAGCTTCTCCAGCGCCGGCAACACCACACTCGCCGTCGGCCCCGCCCAGACTCCTTCGTTCCGCGCCAGCCACGTCTGCCACTCCGCAACCTCGTCATCCTCCACAGCCGCGCCCAGCCCCCGGACTTCACGCAGCTTCCTCAGCGCCAGGTGCCCCTTCGCCCCCATGTCGCCCACCAGCACCCCACCGGCAATCGAGTCCCCGGCCTCAACAGCTTCGTAATCACCGCCGCCGTCAAGCGCCCGCACAACGCTCGCCGACGCACGGCTCTGCGCCACGACCGGCAGCGGCGCAAAGTCGGTGAATCCGGCGTAGGCGTATTGCTCGAACCCTCGCGTCGCAGCCAGGAACAGGTCCCCAGCGCCCAACGGATACACAACAACGTCCGGCGAACGCTCTCCGAGCTGCTCGACGATTTCGAAGGCCAGGGTCTTCTGGCCTTCGCTGTTGTATGGGTTCGGGCTTGATCCGGCGTCGAACGCCAGGTATTCGTCAAACACAGGCTGAATCGCGGCCGCCATCGCGTCGTACGGCTCGTCGTAGACGTGCATATCGGAAGTCCCGGCCGCCATGTGGTCGAGCTGGTTTTCGCTCGCATACGCCGCGCTGAACACGAAGGCCTGCAGCCCCGCCCGCGCCGCGTAGTTGGCGATCGACGACCCCATGTTCCCGCTGCTCACACAGCCCACACGCCGGAAACCGAAGCCAAGCGCGGCGGCAATGGCGGTCGCCGACGAGCGGTCCTTCATGCTGCCCGTGGGATTCACGCCTTCCAGCTTCAGGCGCACGTCACGCAGGCCAAGCCGGTCCGCCAGCCGCCTGGCTGGCAGGAGCGGCGACATCCCCTCGCCAAGCGTCACGCGGTGGTCGTGCGCCGTGGGCGGCAGCAGCCGGTCCCAGCGCCAGATACCGCCGCCAGGGCCATTCCCAATGCCCAATTTCGCGGCCATGTCAAGGTCGTACTCAACGACAAGCAGCCCAGGGCACCGTGGGCACCTGCGCACGTAGTCCAGCGCAAACCCGAGCCCGCAGTCGATGCACCGCAACCCCACCGCGGCCGAGCGCTCTGCGTTGTCAATCCAGGTCACGCATGCGCCTTCCAGTACCGCCAGATCGGCTGCTGATGGACACCCGTGTGTCCGCGCTAGCTCGCCGTCACCCGCGCGTGAATCGCCTCCACCGCCGCATGCGCCGCCAGCGCGGCGCCTTCCTGCCAGCCCGGCAGCGCCGTCGCCTGGTCCCCGGCGAAGTAGATCGCACCGTCAGGCTTGAGCAGCTCGGGCGGCGCCGCATAGTTCCGCGGCCAGCCGCCCTTCTGGTACGGCACGTTCAGCCAGGCCCGGCTCACGCCTGACTCGATTTCGTCCGTGTAGCCCGGGTGAATCTGTTCACCTTCTGCCATCGCCTTTCGCAGCCGTTCCGGCGGCGTCATCTGGGTAAAGCGCAGACCCTGGCCCGGCTTGTCGTCCCAGATATACGCGCCCATGACGACGCCCTTCTTCTGGTGGTAGCCGTTCGACGGATACCAGATCTGCGTGATGTCCTGATCCGTCCACGAAATCCCGCCATAGATGGCGTGATCCTCTTCCCAGAAGCGCCGCCGCGCCTGAAACCCGATCTTCACCGCGTGCTCAAACTCAATCGAAGCGATCGCCGCCTGCGTCTCGGGAGCGAAATCGTTGGAAATGTCTTTCAGCACCGGCGCCGGAATCGTGCAAATCGCATAGTCCGCCTCGATCGCCTCCTGCTCGTTGCGATTCTGGTTCTGGTAGACGATGCGAACGCCCTGGGACGTCTTGCGAATCTCCTCCACAACACTGCGGAACTGGATCAAATGCCCCACGCGCGCCCGAAAAGCCTTCGCAATCGCGTCCATCCCGCCAACGGGCTGAAAGAGCGTGGGGTTCTGGTTGAGGAACTGGCTGAAGTGCAGCTTGTACTGCCAGAAGTCCGACTTGAGTAGCTCGCTGAAGTCCAGAGGATCGTTCACGTCGCCTGGCGTGATCCCGGCATTGATCTGCTCGCCTTGATAGCCGCTGCGATTCGACCCGGCGTACAGATGGTCGGGGTCCAGCCCGCCGAACGCGGTGAGCATCGCCAGCACCTGCTCCTTGTCGTCACCGGTGAGCTCCTCGTCAAGCGCATTTCGATTCACTGCCTTCGCGAGGAGTTCGGCGATGTACCCGCGCAGGTCCGTCATTACCTGCCGACCCGTGACCGTCTTCCCACCAAAGGCTTCCGCGTTGTGGAACAAGGTGCCGCGGTTGTCGTTGGTGAAGACCTCCAGTTCAACCCCGAACTCTTTGCAGTAGCCCAGAATGACCCGGTGGTGATAGGGGATACGGGCCGGTCCCATGTTGGCGTACAGGTGGTCTTCCTGGTCGAAATCGACCCACTGCCGGTTGTTGACCTCGCGAATCACGTCCCCGCCTCGCACCGTCAGGTTTCGTCCGCCGGCGCGGCCGGTGGCTTCCAAAATCGAGCAGTGATACCCGGCTTTCGAGAGCTCGTAGGCCGCCGTCATCCCCGAGATGCCGGCGCCTAGGATTACCACGCGCTTCCCGTAGCCCGATCCAAGCGGAAGCTCGGGCGCTGTCGCCTGCGCCATGACCGGCCCAAGCAGACCCATCGCGCTCATCGTGTGGTACGCCGCGCCCACCCCGGCAACCGCGCCGATGGATCGCAGGAAATCTCGCTTGGTCATCCCCATTGATGCGCCCTCTCTCGTTTGCTCTCTAAACATAATTCCTTAAGTGCACGCGGTCAGTTGCAAGCTGTTTCCCTTTGCCGATCTGCAGCCGGCCTATCGCTCGTTCGGCCGGGTTCCGGCGATGCTCAACCCACCGTCCACCACCAGTTGCTGCCCGGTCACGTACGACGACTCGTCGCTCGCCAGGAACAGCACGGCGTTGGCGATGTCCTCCGCCTCACCGATTCGCTTCAGCGGGATCCGCGACGCCGACTCGTCGATCAGGGCCTGGATGTCCGGCACGGCGGCAACCTCGGCCCGCCACATCGGTGTGTCGATCCCGCCCGGCAGCACCGCGTTCACCCGGATGCCGTGGCACCCGTAGTCAACCGCCATCTGCCGCGTCAGCCCCAGCATCCCCGCCTTGGCCGAGGCGTAAGCCGAGTACGTGTCGAATCCCATGATCCCCTGCACCGACGACGTGTTGATGATCGACCCGCCCCCCTGCGCCTGCATGATCGGCGCGGCCACGTGGCATCCCCGGTAGACACTCAGCAGGTTGATGTTCAGGCACTCCAGGAAGTGCTCTTCGCTGGCTTCGCCGATCAGCGCATGGAAGTTCACGCCTACATTGTTGTGCAACACGTCCAGGCGACCCCAGCGGTCCGTCGCCGTTTCGATGGCGCGCCGCACGTCTGCCATCTCCCGCACGTCAGCGGTCACGCCGACGGCCTGGCCTCCTGCCGATTCGATGTCAGCGGCATGCGCCGCCACGGCCTCGCCCATGTAGTCGGCCAGCACAACCCTGGCGCCCTGGTGCGCAAACAGCCGTGCCGTAGCTTCGCCGATTCCGCCGGCCGCTCCGGTAACCACCGCGACCTTGCCGGCCAGCCGATCGTTGCTCATGCCAGCGAATAGAACTCTCGCGCGTTGCCGCCGAGCAGCGCCTCGCGCTCGTTTGCACTCAGCCGGTCCAGCGCGCCCGTAACCGTCTCAAACGTTTTCTGGTAGCCCGCCGCCAGCAGCGCGACCGGCCAATCGCTTCCCCAGAGCAGCCGTTCGATCGGAAAGTTGTCCAGCACCGGATCCACCGCCGCTCGAATTGTGTCCGTCGTCGGCGACGTTGGGCACTCCACCAGCAGCCCCGAGATCTTGATCCGCAGGTGTTCGTACGGCGCCAGGGCCAGGAATCGCTCCTGCCACACGGCCATCTCCGGCGTCTCGAACGGCGGCTTTGCCAGGTGATCCACGATCAGCCGTCCGCCCTCGTTCTCCCCCGCAATTTGCGGCACGTGCGGCAGGTGCGGTGTCTTCACCAGCAGTTCCACCACGTGTCCGCGCTTCAGCACGGTGCTGATGCCGCCCCGCACATCGTCACGCGCCAGCCAATCCGCATCCGCCTGATCCTCGGCCCCGGCCCGGATGCCCCGAAACCACGGACTCGTCGCCAGTTCGTCAATCTTGTCGCCCACATCGGGCGCCTGCAGATCCACCCACGCAATCACGCCGGCCACGTAGTCGTACGTCTCCGCCATTTCCAGGTACGCCAGTTGGTCCTTCCACGCGTGCGACGCCTGCACGATCACCGACTGACTCACCCCAACCGCGTCCATGTGCGGCTTCAGGTCCGGTGGCAGGTAGTTCTTCCCCAGCACCGGATGCGTCGGATCCTCCAACCAATAGAGATCGTCGACGCCAACCTGCCAGTAGTGGTTGTGCGTGTCGATCACGGCAGTTTGCTCAGGCGCCACTCGGAACTCGATAGTCTCGCCTATCGCCAGAGGCTAGCAGCGCTCCGCCGGTCACGCGCCCGAGCCCTCGTCGTCGTGAATCTCCTCACCGCAATGCGGACATGTCCGAACTTCCGGCTCCCCTGCCCGCCGCTGGTCCAACTCCTCCACGAACGCCGACCCCAAAATGCCGGCCGGTAACGCAAACAACCCGATCCCCAGAAGCGCCACCACCGCTCCCAGGCCGCGTCCCAGGGGCGTCACAGGATACAGGTCGCCGTAGCCCACCGTGGTTAGCGTCACCATCCCCCACCACATCGCCGCCGGAATGCTCGAGAACCCTTCCGGCTGCGCGTCCCGTTCCGCCAGGTACATCAACCCTGATGCAAAGAGCAGCAGCACGGAGCCCACAAATGTGGTTGATATCAGGGCGTCGCGCCGGCTCTGCAATACGTCCCCAATGATCGACATGGACTCCGAGTACCGCGTCAATTTCAGCAACCGCAGCAGCCGCAACACTCGGGCGAAGCGCAAATCGACTCCCACGATCACCGGCACGTAGAACGGCACGACCGCCAGCAGATCCGCAAGCATCAGCGGACGAAAGGCGTATCGCACGCGGCCCCAGACCGGATGCGCAAAGTCGGGATTCTCGGTACACGTCCATAGCCTGAGGACGTACTCGACCGAGAAGATCGCGACCGTAACCACCTCAATGACGTGAAACAGGCCGCCGGCAAATTCCGCGATCGGGGCGATGGTTTCCAGCACGATGGCCAGCGAGGTGAGGGCTATGAGCGTGTAGATCGTTTGATCAAAGACCCGGCTGGCTCGGTCGCCTTCCTCCGGAGGCGTCACGATCTGGAAGGCGCGGCGCTTCATTCGGCGGTACATCGCGAAGTCGATCAGTCCGTCCAGGCGTGAGCCTCGGCAACCCTTGGAGTCACGCCCACGGCATACAGAATACGCTCAGCCAGCGCGTCAACAATCGCCTCGACCGAATCCGGACGCAAGTAGAACGCCGGGTCAGGCGGCAGGATCACAGCTCCCGCCTCGGCTAGCGTCGTCAGGTTCCGCAGGTGAATGAGCGACAGCGGAGTTTCCCGCGACACCACCACCAATCGTCGCTTTTCCTTCAGCGTCACGTCCGCCGCCCGGTGCAACAGGTTCTGCCCCGCCCCGGATGCAATGGCGCCGACCGTCGCCATGCTGCACGGCACGATCGCCATCCCGCGCGTCGGGTACG
>JAPOXI010000095.1 GCA_026707185.1 Chloroflexota bacterium | reverse complement strand
GGTAGGGCTTGACGTGGTCGAGCTTCTCCATGAAGCCGTTCATGTCGACCACGAGATCGCGTTCCACCGGGAAGTTGGTGAGTGGCTCAACGCGAACCGGCCCGGGCATGTGATCGCGCAGGAATGCGGCGCAGGTGAGGGACGGTTCGCCGTTGACCTGCATGCCGCAGGATCCGCACACGCCCATGCGGCACGACCAGCGGAAGCTGAGTGAACCGTCGATGTAGTTCTTTACATAATTCAAAGCGTCCAGCACGACCCAGTCGTCGTGATACGGCACTTCGTAGGACTGGAATGTCGGCCCCCCGTTGTCGGGTCGATAGCGGAAGACCTCGAGCTGGATTGTCGTTTCGCTCACCGTGCCTACTTCCCGTCCTTCCCCGCGGATGAGCCGTACACGCGGTCGGCGGGCGGCCAGCGGGTGATGACCACGTCCTTGTACTCGATGCGCGGGTCTTCGTCGGTGCGGTAGGCCATGGAGTGCTTGAGGTAGTTGGCGTCGTCGCGGGCGGCGTAGTCGGTTCGCTGATGGGATCCGCGGGACTCGGTGCGATCGAGGGCGGCGTGAGCCAGGGCCTGCGAGATGTCGACCATGCCGTCGAGTTCGAGCGCGCTGATCAACTCGGTGTTGTAGACCGGGCTCGAGTCGTCCAGCGATATGCGGGCCGCACGCTCTTCCAGCTCGCGAAGGGTCGCGCAGCAGGCGCTTAGCGATTCTTCGTCGCGGAAAATGCCCGCGCCGGCTTCCATGGCCGTGTTCAGGTCATCGCGGATGACGGCAATGCGCTCTCCGCCGGCGGGTCGGGCGCGAAGTTCGGCGATTCGGTCGCGTTCGGCAGTCACCTGCCGGTCGATCTCCGGCCCGTCGGACAACTGCTGACCGTTGACGATGTCGGCGGCGTGGCGTCCGGCACGCGCGCCGAAGACGACCAGTTCCGTCAATGAGTTGGACCCGAGCCGGTTGGCGCCGTTGATGCTGACGCAGGCGCACTCGCCCGCGGCGTAGAGGCCCGGCAGTGGCGTCGCGCCGTGCACGTCAGTGTCGATACCGCCCATCGTGTAGTGCACGACCGGTCGGACCGGAATCGGCTCGACGACCGGATCGATGCCGGCGTAATTCGACGCAAGTTCACGAACGAACGGGAGACGTGTATCGATCCGGTCTTCGCCGAGGTGTCGAACGTCCAGTTGCACGTAGTCGCCGTACTCCCCGTCGAATGTCCGCCCGGCGGCCTGCTCGTGCATGAAGGCCTGTGACAGCCGGTCGCGCGGGCCCAGCTCCATGGCGCGGTTTTGCGGGTGACGCGGATCGTGGACGTCCAGGGGCTCGCCCAGGTCATAGTCCTGCAAGTAGCGGCGGCCCTCGTTATTGAGGAGGATGCCGCCTTCGCCGCGGGAGGCTTCGGTGATCAGGATGCCGGTGCCCGGGAGCCCTGTGGGGTGGTACTGCACGAACTCCATGTCCTTCAGCGCCACGCCCGCGCGGTAGGCCAGGGCCAGACCGTCGCCGGTCTTGATGGAGCCGTTGGTCGTGAACGGGAAGATTCGACCGAATCCGCCGGTACAGATGATGACGGCGTTGGCACGCAGCACGTGCAGCTCGCCTGTGCGCAATTCCAGCGCCACGCAGCCCTGGCAACGCCCGTCGGCCGTGATCAAGCTCGTGGCGAAGTATTCGTCGTAGCGCGTGATCTGGCTGAATTGCAGCGAGGTTTGGAAGAGCGCGTGCAGCACGTGGAAGCCGGTCTTGTCGGCCGCGTACCAGGTGCGTTCGATCTGCATGCCGCCGAACGGGCGAACGGCAACGTGACCCGAGTCCTCCCGGCTCCATGGGCAGCCCCAGTGCTCCAACTGAATCAGCTCGCGTGGCGCCTCGTCCACGAACATCTCGACGGCGTCCTGGTCGGCCAGCCAGTCGGAGCCGCTGATCGTGTCGTAGATGTGGTGCTCGCGGGCGTCGTTGCCCTTGATCACGGCGGCCATGCCGCCTTCCGCGGCCACCGTGTGGCTGCGCATGGGGTAGACCTTGGACACGAGCCCGATGGAGAGGTCCGGGTTGGCTTCGACAACCGCCATAGCAGCGCGAAGGCCGGCGCCGCCGGCCCCGATGATGAGAATGTCGTGTCGAATCTCGTTCACGAAAGTGATCTTAGGCACGCCGGGCAGGGGCTGCAATTGGCCCATGCGGTCCGTCCGATTGCGACGGTCGAAACACGGAAGCGTCCCGACGCGCGCGGCTCATGCCCCGTCAGGCGAAGTCTCTCGATGTGACCGGCCGGAGCGCCTGAGATCGCCCAGGACGTCAGGACGCCGCTCCAGGAGGGCCAGGAGCGCTTGCTTGGTGGCGGCACGGCGCTCCGTCGCGTCGGAATCATTGGATGCGTCCAGCTCCCGCAGTTCGGCGAGCAATTCGGCGGCCCGGGCCGCGGGGTCCGTTGCCGGACGGCGGCGCCAGCCGCGTCGCCAAATCACGAGCAGCAGCCCCGCGACGAGTGCCGGAACCGCGGCGAAGATCGCCCAGCGTTCGGCGGTCGTGGCGCGTAGCGCACGAACGATGCCGGGCAGCGACGTGTCGGCAATACGCACGCCAAACGACTCACGCGCCGCTACCCCGTTTTTCTGCCAGCGTCGCACGCTGGTGCCTCCGAAAGCGTCATCGCCGCGAGCCTCCAGCCCGGTGACGGTCGTGGTCAGAGGGCCGGCCTCGACCAGCAGAATCGCGACATCGGTGTGCAGCGCCGGCGCCCAATCGAAGGCGACGGTCCCGCCGTCGAGCGCCAATTGGTAGCCGTAAACCATGGTCGTCACGCCTGGTTGGAGTCCGGCAAAGACCGCGAAGCCCGGTCCGCCGATGACGGCGTCACCGGGACCGAAGCCCGCGACCGGCTGCAAGTTGAACGCGCCATCGGGTACGCCGAAACGCAGGGGCGGCGGCGAGCCCGCTTGCTGCACCGGCAGGTAGGCGCGATTGCCGGGTACGTGCACGTCGGCGACTTCGACAACTGAGAGCGTGTCGGCCGTCTGGCGTCTGAGCAGGCGGGTCAGACTCCGGAAGCTAATGCCGGGATCAGTCTCCGTGACGGCGAACACGTCGATTTCGACCGCCGTGCCCTCGCCAGCCGCGACTTGCAGGACATCGCTGCTGTAGCGCACGCCCTCGACCTCAAACGAGACGAGATAAGCGAATTCACCGCCCGCAGCCACGTCTGGGAATACGAAGAGGCCATCAGCGCCAACCGCGGCCTCGCTCGTCGGCAAGCGATCGGTCTGTCGAAAACCGTCAAGCTGGACGACCAGGCCCGACGGTAGTGCCGTGCCTGGCGTAGCCGGCCGGAGACGCCCGACAATCTCGCCACTTCCCTGGGCCTGCGCGCCGGCTACGCCGACGATGGCAAGGGCGAATAGCGCGGCGACTAGTCCGAGCGCTCGTTTCATCGCCAGGTCGTTCCCGCGTCACGGCTGCGGAAGACCGATCCGTCAGTCGCGATGGCATACAACGTGCGGCCGCTGATCGCCAGCGCGCGTACGTCCGCTCGCAGGGGAAGCTGCACCCACGACTGCATGCCGTCGACGGATTTGAACACGCCGGCATCGGTGGCCACGAAGGCGGCGCCCTCGAATTGTTCGCCGGATGCCGAACTGTAGGAGTCGCCGGTTTCGGGCTCGTAGACCACGGCGCGAATGGTGATGGTGGGCAGGACGCCGTTGACGAACCCGTTGGCGCCGCGCCAGCCGCCGCTGCTCTCGGAGGCGAGCACGCCTTCGGCGCCGGTGGCTGCCAGCAGGAACGGAGCGCCGAAGTCGACGACGGCCAGTCCCGTGAGGCTGCTCGGGGCGTCGGCGGGGCCTGACTCCCAACTGCGGCCCATGTCATTGCTCACGAATATCGACCCGGAGTCCTCGACGCCAGCCAGGCTCTGGGTTCGCGATCCAATGGCGAGGCGTCGGAATGCCGGGAAGCCGGACTCGCGGTCCCAAGTGGCGCCCTGATCCCGGCTGGACCACACGCCGTCGCCGGCGAGCACGAAGAGTTTGCCGGATCCCGCCGCGGCGCCCACGGCTTCTCCCGGGCCCTCGGCGGGCGTCCAGGTCTGCCCGCCGTCACGGCTGAGCTGCGCACCAGTGGCGTGGCTGACGAGCAGCAGATCGGCATTGCCGGCCGCTACGGCCGCTCCCGAAACTGCCGCGACGCCAACGTTGCCCACGGGCACTTGTTCGGCGGCCGCGGATCGCGCTCCGACGGTGATCACGACGACCAGCGCACCCAGCAGTGTCACCAGCGCGACGCTTGGCGCAACCCACGCCAGCGTCCGAGCACGCGAGGGTGTCCGAGCCGCCACCGGGACGGCGGTGGGCGCCTCGCCTCCAACCAGCGCCTCCACCGCGGCATCCAGGCGCCGGCGTCGCTGGTCGCGGTCGTGCAGTCGCCGCGCGGTATCTCGCCGAACGTCGCCGCTGACGCGCTCGAAGTCCGCGGTGCTGATGGCTCCCCGATCGCGTTCGGCCTGCAAGTCGTCCAGCATTCGCAGCCCGCGCTCCACGGCCAGGTCGTCATCGGGTCCGATCAAGTCGCCGCGTTCGACCGATCGACGCAGCAGGGGAGCGATGATCCAGGCCAGTCCGGCAAGGGCGATCAGGAGGACCGCCAGGCTCAGCAAGGGCGCCGTCACGCTGGTGGTGGCGAGTCGCGCCCGGCCTGGCGCAGGTCGTCCACCTGCCGCTCGTAGGCCGCAAGGTCGTCGGCGGTGGCCGCGAGCGGGGTTTGGCGCCCGCGAGCGAGAACCCAGCCGAGCAGCAGGATGCCCAGGCTGAGGATGACGACCGGACCGATCCAAACGCCGAGGGCCAGACCCTCGCGAGGCGGCTCGCGCAAGGCGGCAAGGCCGTAACGATCGGCAAAGAAGTCCATGATCTGCGTTTCGGACTCGCCGGACTGGAGCTTGATCAGGATGATTTCACGCATCTGGGCGGCGAGTTGGGCGTTGGATTCGCGCACCGACTGTCCCTGGCAGACCGGGCAGTCCAGCCGCTCGGCGATCGACCACATGCGTTTGCGCGTGGCCAGGTCCGGTTCTTCATCCGCATGGGCTGGCAGCGCCAGGACCGCGGCCGCCAGCAGGGCCAAGAGCAGGCTCGCGCGCAGCCGACTCACGACGCGGCCGGCTGCGTGGCGGCATCCGAAATCGCCGTTGTTTCCCGCCGCTCCGTTGGCCAGGCGATCACGAGGATGCCGACGAAGTAGACGATTCCACCTATCCAGAGCAGGACGACCAACGGGTTGACCAGCAAGCGAATCGTGGCCGAGGCGCCGCTCTGGTCCCAGGAGCTCAGCAGCACGTACACGTCGTCCAGGTGCGGCAGCGTCGTGCTAACCGCCACGTCGGCCGTGGGCTGATTCTCCCAGCCCGCGTGAATGCGGCGGGCAGGCGACAAGCTATCGATGAAGGCGCCGTTGCGCCGGACGTCCACCGCCGCAACGACTGTGTTCAGGCCCGGCTGGACGCTGCTTCGGAGGCCTTGGAAAACGACGTCGTACGAGCCCAAGCTCAGGGCCTCGCCACGCTCCACGGTTGCGGCGGTCTCCTGGCTGAAAGCGGCAGAGGCGATGATTCCGAGCGCCAGGATGGCGATGCCCAGGTGGACGAGATAGCTGCCCAGGCGCCGCCGGTTGCCCACCATGAGCGGATACGGGCCGGTCGCCGCCTCGCGCCGGCGGGTGAGGCCGGCCCGCATGCTGCGGCCGTACTCGAGCGCGACGCCCACCGCGACGGCCGCCGTGAGTCCGATGGCGATGATCGGCAGTCCGTCACGCATGCCAAGGACCGCCAGCAGCACTGAGATCAGGACCAGGGTTGCGATTGGCCAGCGCGTGGCTCGCCAGGCGGCTCGCAAGGACGTGCGGCGCCAGGCCAGCAGCGGCCAGATGGCCAGCAGACCGAGCGTTGCGACCAGCAAGGGCACGTTGACCTGGGTGTAGAAGGGCGGTCCCACGGCGATGCGAGCGCCCTGGACGATCTCGGTGACCAGCGGGAAGACCGTGCCCCAGAAGGTGGCCGCGGCAATTGCCAGCATCAGCAGGTTGTTGATCAGAAAACCGGCTTCCTTTGACGCGATGTCGGTAATCGGTTCGTCCGAGCGAATGAGCGGCAGGCGGTAGATGAAGAGCACGGCCGAGAGGATCAGGAGCGCGCCCACGAATACGAAGAAGATCGGGCCAACATCAGACAACGCGAAGTTGTGCACCGACGAAAGGATGCCGCTGCGAACCACGAACGTGCCGAAGATGGCCAACGCGTAGGTCACCAGCACCAGCCCGATGGCCCAGGCTCGCAGTTGGCCGCGACGTTCCTGCGCCAGGGCGGAGTGCAGGTAGGCGGTGGCGACCAGCCAGGGCAGCAGTGCGACGTTCTCAACGGGATCCCAGCCCCAGTAGCCGCCCCAGCCCAGCACACGGTAGGCCCACCAGGCTCCCAGCAGCAGCCCGGCGCTCTGGATGGCCCAGGCCAGCAGCATCCAGTTCCGCATTTCCCGCAGCCACGGTTGCGTGACACGCCCGGCGGTCAGCAGACCGACCGCGAACGCGAAGGGGAGTCCGAAGCTCATGTAGCCGGACAGCAGCAACGGGGGATGGATTTGCATGCCGCTGTCCCACAGCAAGGGATTGAGTCCGCGGCCCTCGGCCGGCGCGGCCACCAGGCGCGAAAACGGCGACGACGTGAAGACCAGCACCCCCAGGAAGAACAGCTGCAGCCCGCTGACCACGACGGTCCCGTGCGGACCGATGACACTGTCCGCGTTCAACATGCGGCGGGTTGCGACCGCCGCGAACAGGCTCATGGACCAGGTCCAGAACAGCAGGGAGCCTTCCTGGCCGCCCCAGAGGGCGGCGATGGTGAGGCCGGTGGGCATGGCCGAACTGGAGTGGTCGGCCACGAATTGAATCGAGAAATCGCGCGCCAGGAAGCCGGCCGCGAGGCCGGCAGCCACAACCGTCAATAGCGCCGCCTGCACCGACGCGGCATTGGCGGCGCTGCGACTTAGTTCGGGGGTGCGACGTACGGCGCCGGCGAGTCCGAGCAGCACTTGCAGCACGGCCACGCCAAAGGCAACACCGAGTCCCAGCCGGCCGGCATCGACGAGATCAGGCATTCGCGGGGCGCACTATCGGCGAGGACGGAAGAGAGTTCGCGCTGTGCGCGTCAGTGGCTCGACGCTTCGCGCCCTGCCTGCGGCGAGTCGAGCTGTCCGCGCAGGTCATGTAACTCGTCGCGCACGCTGCGCACACGTCCGGTTACATATACCAGGTAGCCAAAAATCCCCAGCCACACGGCACTGAAGCCGATGAAGAGGTACAGCAGGTCGCTCATGCGGATTCCTCAGTTCGTTCGTGCAGTCGCTCGCGCAGGCTTCCCAATTCGGCAACGGCGAGTTCAAGCTGCATGCGCTGTCGCAGCAGCACGACGTAGAAGACCGTAAAGGCGGCCACGGACACCAGGAGCGTGGTCAGCATCTCGGGCGGCATGCCGCCGCCGGGATTGGTGACCGAGGGCGTGGGGTGCAGGCTGCGCCACCACTCCACGGAAAACCAAACGATCGGCACGCTGACCACGCCAACGATGCCGAGCACGGACGACATTCGCCGGCGGGCGTCCGGGTCATCGATATAGGAACGCAGCGCGAGGTAGCTGACGTAGATGAACCACATGATCAGGGTGGTGGTCAGGCGCGGATCCCACTGCCACCAGACGCCCCAGACGCTGCGGCCCCAGACCGAGCCGGTAACCAGGCACAGCGTGGTAAACAACACGCCAATCTCGGCTGAGGCGTGCGCGAGGCGGTCCCAGCGGGACGTTCCGCGAATGAGGAACATCACGCTGCCGACGGCCACCACGCCGAAGGCAGCGAAGG
>JAPOXI010000013.1 GCA_026707185.1 Chloroflexota bacterium | reverse complement strand
ACGCCCCCCACATTGGCTGGGCGATCGGACGGGCGGATGACGACGTGGAGGATCCCCAGCGCGACGCTAATGATGCCGCCGCGGTCTACCGGCTGTTCGAGCGTTCGGTCGTCCCGCTTTTTTACGATCTGGGGCTGGACGGCACGCCGACTCGTTGGATCGAGCGCGCCAAGGCGTCGATGGTGATGGCGCTGACGGACTTTGGCGCGCACCGCATGATGCGCCAGTACACCGAAGAGTTCTATTTGCGAGCCGACGAGTTGCTGCGCACGCTGACCAGCGACGGCTGTTCACCCGCACGATCGCTGGCCGATTGGCTGGCACGTGTTCGCCAGCAGTGGAACTCCGTACAGATTCTGGATGTGCATCTGGCCGGAGGACCAGAGGTGGACGTGGGCTCCGCGCTTCCCGTCCGGACGCGGGTGTCGCTCAACGGTCTGCACGCGGAGGAGCTGACGGTACAGGTCTACGTTGGCCGGGTGGGTAGCGACGGCGCCGTTGACGGCGGCATGACCTACGAGGCCAGGGCGGTGGGACCGGATGGCGAGGGCACGCACTGGTTTGAATCCACGGTCCCGCTCCGCCAGAGCGGACGAATGGGCATCGCGGTGCGCGTCGTACCACGGCACCCGCACCTCACGGACCCCGTGGAGCACGGATTGGTGCGCTGGAGCGTGCCTGACGGCGGCGGCTGACGTGACGTTTTCGCTTTGCCGGCTCCGATAGACGCGATAGGATTTGGCAGCCGAAGCGGCTGTCCGTATTCGGCAGTTCGCTACCTTCGCTGCTAGCCCACCAAGGGAGCCTTCGTCGATGACGTATGTGATCTGCGAGCCGTGCATTGGCACCAAGGACGCTTCATGCGTTGACGTGTGTCCGGTGGACTGTATCCATACCACCGACGAAGCCGAGATGTACTACATCGACCCGATAGAGTGCATTGACTGCGGCGCCTGCGAACCAGTCTGCCCGGTGACCGCCATCTTCCCCGACTTTGACGTGCCGGACGAATGGGAAGAGTGGACCAAGGTCAACGCCGACTTCTTCCTCTAGGCCGGACTTCGATCCGACGCGCGTGACCCCGGCCGGCCCGCTGGGATCCGAGCCGGAGCGCTAGGCCAGCGTCGGGCGAGTTTGCGCGCCCTTGGTCATCTCCCGCAACGCCTCAAAGGCCGGGCGCGGAGATCCATCGGGGCGAAGCACACCGAAGGCGAACTTCTCGTCCTGTGGGCCGACCACCGACTGGAAGTTCAGATTCCAGACGAACGCGTGGGTGATGTAGGGCGCGGATTCCCGGATCAGTCGAAAGGCGTCCACCAGGAACTGGGCCTGGTCGTCCTCGGAGTTGTCCGCACCAAACCCGTAGGCAGGGTCGGCATTGGCGGTTGACCAGCCCATCTCGGTCAGCCAGATGGGCTTATCGGCGTCGCCGTTGGCTTCCATCACGGCGCGATGCTGGGCGTAGCGCTGGAAGTAGAAGCTCCCGTGTCCGTTCCAGCCGGAACCACGCTCGCTGCCTATTTCCTGCGTGGGCGCGTTGTTGAATCCACCCGGATGCACACCCCAGGCATCGAACGCATCGCGGGCGATGCCGTCACGGTAGGCGTAGATCTGCTCCAGGAAGCGCACGTCGTCAACGGCCTGCACCTGCTGATCGGGAATATCCACGTCGCCGGCCGGCGTAAGGGCGCCGCCCACGGTGATGGCTGCAGGATCGCCGGCCTTGACCCCCTGGTGGCCGGCGAGCATGAGTTCGACGAACTCACCGGCGTCGATTCGGCCATAGCCCCACTCCCGGGCGAGGTTGGCTTCGTTCCAGAGTTCGTACGCCTGCACGTGGCCGCGATAGCGGCCGGCCACGGCCTGCATGAAGTCACGGAAGTCGAGCGGATCGCCGGGCGGTCCGTGCGGCCGGTCGCCCAGAGCCCAATCCGGGGCCCTTACGACGCTCAGGAGAAGGTTGATGCCCGCGCTGCTGACGGCGGCCACGACCTTGTCGAGTTCGCGCCAGTCAAAGCCGCCTTTTTCGATCGGCTCGGTTTGACTCCATTCGACCTGTTGCTTCAACCAGTCAAATCCGGCCTCAATCGTGCGGTCCACGATGAGACCGCGCGCCTGGTTATAGAGATGCGCCTGAAAGCCGTAGCCCTGGAGCCGGCGCAACCCGTCGTCCACCTCTGGCGGCGGGGAAGCGGGCCCAGGGGCAGGCGAGGCCGCAGGCGGCTCTGCGAGGGCCGTGGATCGGGGCGCGGCCACGGCACCAGCCGTGCTCGCGGAGGGCGTATCGCCGGACGCAGGCGGCGTGGGTGGTGGCGTCTCCGACTCGCCGCAGGCGGCCAGCGCGGCCGTGACTCCGGCCATTGCCAGTAGCCGTCGACGCGAGAGCAAAAACCGATTCCTCACATCGCAACTCCATTCCCAATGCAGCCGCTGCGACCGCACAGGTACAGGGCGTCCTTGTATCCGCGCGGCATGGATGGTATCAACGGAGTAGGCAATTCGTTCGAAACAGCAACCCGATTCGGGAGAACAGCCGCGTAGCGGCGTCCCGCGTCAGAGGAAACCACTGTCCATGGGCAATAACAGGTACGGAAACACCGCCGTCGGCACGATTGTGATCCTCATTGCCGCAGTTATCGTACTGGGGCTTTTCAGCGTGCGGTTCGTGAACGTCGGTGAAGTCGGCGTGCTACACACCTTTGGTGTCGTTGATCAAACGCCCCGGCCCGAGGGGCTGTTGGTCAAGGCCCCGTGGGCCAGCCTTGAGACGCTGAGCGTGCGGACGCAGCAGCTCACGATGAGTTCGCGCGCCGAGGACGCCAGCCCGAGCGCGACGGATCAAACGGTGCGGACGCTGACGTCCGAGGGTCTGTCGGTTGGGTTGGACATCACGACGCTGTACCGCCTGAAATTCGCGGATGCGCCCATGGTGTTTCAGCAGATTGGCCCCAATTACGTCGAGATTGTCGTCCGACCGGCAATCCGCGACGCGATCCGTGACGTGGTTGGCGAGTTCCAGGCCGAGGCTCTGTACACAACCGCACGCACCGAGGTTGCCGAGAAAATCGAGGCGCAGCTGCAGAGCATCCTGTCGGAGCGAGGCGTCCTGGTAGAGAACGTGCTGCTTCGCGATGTGTCGTTGCCACAGCAGATCACCACGGCGATCGAGCGGAAGCTGGCGGCCGAGCAGGCGATTGAAGAGCGGGCATTCCGGGTTCAGGAAGCCGAGCAGGAGGCTCAGCGACGCGTCGAGGAAGCCACGGGTATCGCCGAGGCCAACAACCTGATCAACGAATCGCTGACGGCGGCCGTGTTGCAGGACAAGTACATTACGGCGCTGCGTGAGATTGACTCAGGCAGCGTGGTATACGTCCCGACCAACCCGGACACCGGGCTGCCGGTGATTCTGGGAACGCCCGGGATCGGTTCAGGCGGAGGCGGGTCGCCGTAGCTCGAGGGCGGCAGCGCGGGCCCGGATCTATCGGGGAGCAGCCGTTGGGGTAGGATGCGCCGCGCCCGGGTCGCGGGGCCTGCCGACGGGCGGTTAGCTCAGCTGGCAGAGCGCTACGTTTACACCGTAGAGGCCGCAGGTTCGAGCCCTGCACCGCCCACCAGCCCGGATTCGCGCAGGCCCAGGCGAGGTAGCTCAGTCGGTAGAGCAGTGGACTGAAAATCCATGTGTCGGCGGTTCGATTCCGCCCCTCGCCACCAGACGATCGAACGACGGCTTGCAACCCGCACGGCGCGGCGCCGGGGTACGGTGGCGGAGGTCAGCGGCGGATCGGGGCGACTGGCGGCGTGACTTAAGCGCGTATGGTGTTTGGCGACTCGCTGCGCCAGTGCGGCCGCTCCACGCGGGTGGGGGAGTGATGGACCGTCTAAACGTCGTGGTTGTCTGTCTCGACACCTTTCGCGCCGATATCGTCGGACCCGGCAAGAAGCTCAGTAGCACCGCGACGCCGGCCCTGGACGCCCTGGCGGCCGAGTCCGTGCGCTTCAACCGCTGCTTCACCGAACCCGGGCAGACGATCCAGGTGCGCAATGGCTGTTTCACGGGCCGGCGCGGCTTCCCCTACGCCCACGGCTACTACGGCTGGCACGAGATTCCGGACGAGTACCCGACGATTGCCGAGATCTTGCTGGAACACGGCTACGCTACCGGCCTGATTGCCGACACGCCCCACTTGTTCAAACCCAATATGAACCAGCACCGCGGGTTTATGACGTGGGAGCACATTCGCGGCGCGGGCGGCGACGGCTGGAAGACGGGCTCATGGGACTTGATCCGCGAGCTGTTCAAGGACTATTTCGGCGCCTACGAACCGGCCGTGCCCGAGGGTTCGGCCACTTCGCTGGCGGGCGAGAGCGCGTTTCTCCAGCACTTACACAACGTCCGCGACCGGCGCGAGGAGGCGGACTGGCCGGGCGCGCAGGTCTTTACGTCGGCGCGCCGGTGGCTGCGAGACAACGCTGGCAACGCCCCGTTCTTTCTGTGGATCGATTGTTTTGAGCCACACGAGGTCTTTGATCCGCCGCTTGCCTATGTGCGGCGCTACCACAGCACCTGGGACGGGCCGATCTATCAGCAGCCTCGACACATCCTGCATCCGTCGTTTTCATCGGACATGCAGGGCGCGGACCTCGAGGTGACGTCGTCAGACTTCATCGACTACTACACGTCCTGCTACAAGGGCGAAGTTACCTTTACGGATGCCCAGATAGGCGCGTTGCTGGACGAGATTCAACAACTGAAGCTGCTTGATGACACCGCCGTCATCTTCTTCACCGACCACGGCACCGAACTGGCCGATCACACGGGCTGGGGGAAGCGGAATACCGAATTGCATCCGTTCAATACGCAGCAGAATCTGACGATTCGACATCCCGACGCGCGCTATCGCGATCGGGACATCGACGGCTGGGTTCAAAACTACGATCTGGGACCGACCATTCTGGACCTGGCCGGAATCCCGGAAGCTCCCGCGACCATGAACGGACACAGTGTCTGGGCGCTGGCGACCGGCGAGCTCGAGTCGTTGCGTTCGTGCGCGACGACGGCCTGGGCCGGAAGAGTGTCACTTCGTGATGAGCGCTGGGTGTATGCCACCGGATGGGACTACGAGGATCCGAACCCGGAGCTCTATGACCTGCTCTCGGACCCTCACGAGCGTCACAATGTCCATGATGCGCATCCGGAGATTGTGGGCGACCGCCGGTCGCGCATCGAGGGGCTGCTGGGAACGTCGATCCCGCAGCCGTACAGCCAGGATCGTTACGGGCCAACGGTCGGAGGCCTGCGCAAGCCGCTCTACGCCACCTCGTACGCCCCGATCTTCTACGGTGCGCGTCAAGCCTGGGAGGCCCCCCGGGCCCTTCCAGGACAGAAGACGGCAGGTCCCGACCAGTCTCCAAGGTGCTGACCGCCGCGTGCCTGGCTCCCAGATTGAGTTGCCGGGTTTCAGCAGCTGCCGGTGACGGCCGTGCGTAGCGACCCACTTCGCATTGTCGTTGAGCGGCCTGGCCATCGCTTGCAGGCTGGCCGACCACTTTCGCTGACCGTGGGTACGAAGGGGTGCCCTGCGGTGCGACCGACACCGAAAAAGACTCAGGTCTACGCCACGGAATCACGGCGCCACGCTGGAGTGTCGGCGGCTGGCGACACGAGCCCGCGGCGCGTGGTCTGCGTCAGCGACGATAGGCGCGTGCTTCGCCCGACGAGCCCAGGGCAGCGCGGGCTCCGAGCCGGCTATCCACCGCAAGTCCCGCAGTGTTCCTGAATCCGGCCGAGCCCGTGTGGCCGGGGCTGCTCAAGGCCGCGCTCATTCTCTCGTTATTCGTTGTGAGCGGCGCTCCCCTGGCCCGGGCCGTCTTTGGCGGACGCGGCATGGGCGTCTGGGTCGGGTACATGCCGATCATGGGCATCGGGCTGAACCTGTTTGCGGCAAACCTGATCGCGTGGGTAGCCCCGGGGCCCCCGGGGAGCTGGCTGGCGATTGCCGCCGCCGGGCTGGTGGCTTCGGTGATGATCATTCGGACTTGGCGACCACGGGGACTCCCCGACTGGCCTCACGCCACCTGGGCCGGGCTCGCCGTTGGGACCCTGCTGACGGTCGGGCTGTTGTACGTGGCGCTTGCCAACCGCACGCACGTGCTCTTTACCGACGAAGAGTGGCATCTGCCGCTGGCAGCCACCATGGCGAACGGTGCGTTTCCGCCGGTTTCGCCGTTTTCTCCCGAGTTCGGTGCGGCCTATCACTACGGCGCCGACTTGCTGGCCGCCTCGCTGATGAACCTATCCGGCATTGCTCCGTGGACAGCATTCTTCCTGTTGACGGCGGTGCTGGCCGTGGTCTTTCCGTTGACGGCGGCGACCGCCGCTCTCGACTTTGGCGCTTCCCGCCTCGCGGCCTTTGGCGCGGGCGTCGTCGCGGCGTTTGCCGAACCAAATTTCGCCATTGGTCTGCCAACGGTCGTTGGGGATTTGACGGCCGCGGACGGGCTGAGAAGCGTGCTGCAGCAATTCGGGGTCCAGGGCGATGCGGCGCTCTTTCAGCGTATGGGGCCGACGCTCTTGAACTATCCACACTTCGCCCTAGGTTTCGCCTTTCTAATCGTGATGGCTGCAGCAATCCACGCCGGACGGAGCCGACGACAGCTGGCGACGCTTGCCGTAGCGCTGGCGCTGCTGCCGCTGGCGGAGACTGCCGCATTCATCATTGGAGCGGCCGCTACGGCGCTCTACTTCGTCGTGGGCGCCTGGTCGTGGACATGGCGTGATCGTTGGGCCTTTCTGTCGGCAGCAGGCGCCGGGGTTCTCCTGGCCTGCCTCGGCGGAGGAGCACTGACCGACACGCTGTTTCGCAATCCCGGGGGCGCGGGAACCCAGATCGGCCTGTACCCCGACCCAGGAATCCTGACACTCGGAGCGGTGGCGCCAGCCAGCGGGCTGAATCTGCAGATTAGCCCGCTGGTCCTAGCCGCCGGTCTGTCGGGCGCGGCCTTCATACATCGGTCCCGCGGCCTAGGTTTTCTGGCCGCCGCCGCCGTTGCCGGACTCGCGGCCCGCCAGGTCCTCAGCTTCGAAGTCACGGGCGTGGACACACGCTTGATTGGCATCCCGTACGTGCTGGCCACGCTGGGCGTGCTCGCGTGGCTCGGAATGCTGATTCGCCGGCTTCGGCCCGCCGTAACCCGGAACGTTGCCAACGTCCTGCTCGTCGCGCTCGTCGTTCTCCCCATGGCCGCGCCACGAACAGTCAGCGGTCTTGCGATTTCCTCTCAAGGGATTCACCTGGGCTACCCAACGGTGCAAGACGTTCTCATTCGATATGCGAACCAGACCCGATTCGCCGCATCGTTGCGCGACGAGTGGCAGGCCCTGGAGTGGATGCGGCGCGAACTTCCGGTGGATGCGCGAATACTTGCGGCAAACGCCCCACTCGTCTCGCTCACCACCGGACGCGTCACGCCACAGTCCGGAAGCCGCCTTGCCCTCTTTAATCCAATTCTGACCCCCCTTTACCTGGATGCGCTCACTTTTTTGGCCAGAATCGATCTTGAGGAGCTGAACGCGACTCATCTGTATGCGACGCCCTCGCTTCGTATGTCCATGGACGCCGAGGCACGTGCCGCCCTGGACGACCCCGAGCAGTTCCGGCTGCTGAAGAGCCAGGTCAGCGCCAGCGGTGCTCCTCTGGAGGTCTACGCGATCCAGGCAGGCGCAGGACGCGAGTCACCCAGCGCGTCAAGCTACCGGAAGCTGGCAGAGCTAGGACGCGCGACGGAATCCGCGGCAGTCGGTGGCTTTCTGACGTTCTCGCAGCGACAGGCACTGCTTCTGACCTTCGCACCAGACCAGCAAGTCACCGGTCGCGACACGTATCTGCCTCGGACGAATATTCAAGCCACTTATCAGACGCCAGAGCCCAGCGGC
>JAPOXI010000113.1 GCA_026707185.1 Chloroflexota bacterium | reverse complement strand
GGCGGCATGAAGCGCCACCTCCTGCTCTGGCCGCATGGCTGCCGCGCCTGGCTGGAGCCCTTCGTACGCTGCTATCCGGAGCCCGCCATGCGGTATTGGCGAGCGCTGCAACGGGGCGATACCGACAAAGCCTGGGAAGTCATCATGCGCATCGAAACGCCGGTGCGAGCGGCGGCCCACCGCTTCCCCGCTGGATACAACGGCTTCGCCCAGGCCATGATCGAGGCCTACGGCATAGCTCCCCGCTGGCGCCGCTCGCCGGCGCCGAACGCGACCGAAGCCGAAATGGACGATGTACGCGGCGTGCTACGTCGAGTTGGCATCTGGCCATGACTTTCGACGCCAATCTCTGATGACCCGACCGGCGGCCGACTTCTTCGCCGACCGCGGCTTCAGCCAGCCCCCGATCTACCTGACCGACCTTGACCGCTGCACCCCGGCTGGTGCGCTGTCCCCGGCACCGCGCAGACACACCTGGCGCACACTGCCGTATTCGACAGACGCGTTCAGTGGCGTGATGCTGCTGGCCGGCCCCGAAACCGCCGCACCGGACGTTACCTTTCGCCTGAACGCCACGGGCTGGCACGCGGTCTCGATTGGGGTCTACCCGTTTTGGTCCGAGCCCGAGGGCCGGCAGCTCGAGCTCCAACTCAAGCTCACCGGGCCTGGGCCGTCTACTGTCCTGTCCCACCCGCGCGTTCCCTTTGCCAGCCACTCCGAGTGGCTTCACGAAATGTTCTGGGACGTAGCCGACCTCACCGGCCGAGACCTGGTCATCGCGCAGCCGACCGCGCGCTCATCGCCTGGCGACGGTCCGGGCACGTTCGTCGGACAACCCGCACGTATTGCTTATGTCAAGTTGGTGCCAGTCACGTCGGCCGAGGTGCGGGCGGTGACGAGCGAGCGCGCTGGCAACGAGTCCCGACGCCTCTTTGCCCACCAGGACGCCCACGGACCGCACTCCGCCTGGCGGCTCACCAGCGCAGGGGAAATCCAGCGGGAGGTCGAGCCATACCGACACACCGACTTCTCGCGCCTCTATTGGGAGTGCGGGTCCGGCGACCTTATGAACTACTTCACCCAAATCGGCCGCATCCCGGCGTACGACGGGCTGGAAGACTTCGGGCGGCAGGCCGACCGCTTCAACGCGGAAAGTTGGCGGCTCCTGCGCGATCGCGGCATAGACCCGCTGCGCGTGGCTGCCGACCACGCACGAGACGTGGGCATTGAGATTCACGCCAGCTATCGCGTCGCCGGCTTCCACTACCCGCCGCCGCTGGACCACTTCAACCATGGCGACGCCGTCTACAACCGGCGCCCGGAGTGGCGCGGTGTCGACCGCGAGGGTCGCCGCACGCCCCGCTTTGCCTACACCTATCCCGAGGTCCGGGCCTACGTCGTTTCGCTCCTGCGCGAGGTCGCCCAATATCCGGTGGACGGAGTCTGCATGCTTTATAACCGGCGACTTCCGCTGGTGGAATACGAGCCGCAACTGATTGAGGGCTTTCGTACCACGCACGGCGTCGATCCACGAACGCTCGACTCGCTCGATCCGGCCTGGCTTCACTACCGAGCAGGCGTGCTCACGCAGTTTCACCGCGAATTGCGAATCGCGATGGATGAGGAGACGCAACGCCAGGGTCGCAGCCGTCGTCTTGAGATTTCGGCCGTGGTCGCGAGCAGCGAAGCCGAGAACCTGAAATTCGGGGTCGATCCCAGGGCGTGGGTGGACGAGGGCCTGGTCGATACTCTGATTCCATACACCTCGGCGCCGAATTTCAATAGCAGTGTCGACGCCTGGACCAACCCGCAGGCGATTGATTTCTTCCTGAACATCGCGCGCGGCAGCAACACGATCGTTGCGCCGAACATGATGCCCCGCCAGGTTTCACCCGAACATCTACGACGACGCGCCTCCGGACTCTATCGAGCCGGCGTCCAGCACCTGTTCTTCTGGGACTGCGCCGGCGGCTCCGGGCGCGCGAACTACGCCGACATGTGGAGCGCCCTGCGCCGGCTCGGACACAGGGACGAAATTGAAGCCTGGCGAGCCGCCGGCGAGCCTGAACTCGCGTCGCCCCGCCACGAAATGCGGTCACTCGGCGACTGGAATCTCGACTACCAGACGCCGGGCTAGGACGAGCTGACCTTCACTGTTCCCTCGTCAGGTCACGCGATACTTCAGCGGCTGCCCGGCCTCCATCCGCTCGATGTTTCCGCGCACGACCTCCGTTGTGCCTCGCAAGAAAATGTCGCACGCGGATGCCCCATGCGGCGTGGCAAACACCTCGCGTTCGAACACCGGATCGGCGGGATCTACCGGTTCTTCCCAGAACACATCCAGGCCGGCAGCCCGCAGGCGACCGCTGTCGAGGGCGTCGATCAGAGGCTCTCGCTCGACCACGGGGCCGCGTGACACGTTGACGAGAACCGATCCATCCGGCATGGCATCAAGCACGGACTGATTGACCAGCCCATGCGTCTCGTCGGTGAGCGGCACTGTCAGCACCACGAACCCGCAATTGCGCACGGCCTCGGTCAGCCGGTCGGCGGTGTAAAGCTCGGCCAGTCCCAACTCGTCAGCCAAGTCAGGAGCTGGCGTTCGCTTGACGCCAATCAGCGTCGCCCCGAATGGCTTCAAAAGCCGGGCAATCTCACTACCAACGCCACCAACACCCACAATGCACACCCGCGCTCCGAAGAGCGAGGCGCCAAACGGAACGGCAATTGAGCGGGCCGCCAACGTACGAAAGTGGGTTGGCAGGAGACGTCCGGCTGCTATCAGGTGCATCAGGGCGAACTCGGCCACGGCCTTGCCGATACCCGAGGGGCCAGCCGGCGCGTTTGCCACGGGAACGCCTCGGGCGCGCGCGGCTTCGAGGTCAACGTGATCGACCCCGATTCCGAATTGCTGTATCAGACGCAGTCTCGAAGCCGACGCAATGGTGGCGGCATCGATGGGGGTACGCGCCGGAATGATTACCTCGGCGTTCGGCGCCTCCCCGGCTAGCGCCTCAGGTTCGGTCGGAACGATTTCGTGCTCAGGCAGCGCGTCTCGCAGCACATCCGTGATCGCCGCCAGGTCTGGGCTGCACATCAGTACCCGCATCGGATGTCCCTTTCTTGAGATGCGTCGCCGCTAGCCCACCCTTGCCTTACAGGCCGCCAGCGCCTCGTCCACGATTTCCAGTGTCCGATCCACGTCGTCCTCGCTGTGCGCAATCGAGATATAGAACTTCTCGTTCGGCACAATCAGGATGCCGCGCTTGACGCACTCGATGGCGAACTGCGTCCCCATCTCGCGGTCATTGTCCAGCAGGTCAATCCATTGCGTCGGATTGACGTTCTCCATAAAGCGAACGCCAAACACCATGTCCTCGCCCAGGGCCTGCACGGGAATACCGTGTCGACGACCGGCATCTTCGATACCTGCTCGCAAGCGTCCGCCAATGCGATGCAACTGGTCGTACACCCCCGGCTCTCGTAGAACATCCATGGCAGCCAACGCGGCGGTGGCGGCCACCGGATTGCCGTTAAATGTTCCGCTGGCCCAGGCAATGGTGCTCGGCGCGCGTCCGACGTTGCCGTAGAGCTCCATGATGTCGCGGCGTCCGGCGATCACGGCCAGCGGGAACCCACCCGCCATGGCCTTGCCGTAGCAGGCCATGTCCGGGACGACGCCGTACGCCTCCTGCGCGCCACCCCAGGCCAGGCGGAATCCGGTGACAATTTCGTCGTAGATCATCACGATTCCGTGACGGTCGCAGGCCTCACGCACGGATTCCAGGAATCCGGGAACCGGCCGCAGCACCCGCTGGAGCGGCTCGATGATGATGCCCGCCAATTCATCCGCGTATTCCTCGATCACCTGCAAGGCGAAGTCTGTGTCGTTGTACGGGGCCACCAGCACTTCGTCCGCAAGCACGCCGGGTACGCCCAGCGAGTCGGGGTCCGCGTGGGGGTAGTCGCTGGCTTCGCCGGGGACCGTCCCAAACATGGCAAAGTCCCCGGTCCCGTGCCAGCCGCCCTCGAACTTCAGGATCTTTTGACGGCCGGTAAACGCCCGCGCCGCGCGCAGCGACAGAAACGTCGCGTCCGATCCGGTGGTGACATACCGAACCTGCTCTGCGCAAGGCACCGCCTCGATCACTTCCTCCGCCAGCCGGATCGCCGGCTCGTTGAGGAAATAAAACGTCGTGCCCTGCCGAATCTGGTGCTCAACGGCTTCCAGGATTCGCGGATGGCAGTGACCGACCAACATCGGGCCCGAGCCCATCAGATAGTCGATGTACTCGCGGTCGTCGACGCTGATTAGATGACTGCCGCGCCCCTCGCGGATGACCACATCCTCTGATCGCGGGAGCATCAGGAAGCCAAGAGCGCCGCCACTCATGACGTTGCCGGCAAGTTCAAGCAGTTCGCCATTTGAGGCCGACGTCTGGCCCGGATAGTTCGAGGGCGCCACCACTCACCTTGTCTCTCTGTGATCCGCCGTCACAGCCAACGGCGCTGGGTCGCGCATACTACATGCGGTATCGAATCGGACGTATCCCACTCCCCCTGACCGGGGTGATGATGGAGGCAGATCGGCTTTGAGTAGCGCAACCTCAGCAGAGCCTCGCGTGCGTCTGGGTCTGATTGGGGCAGGCGGCTTCGGCGCCTATACGGCCGAGCTCATTGATCGCCAGCCCGAGATCGACCTTGTTGGAGTGGCCGACGTCGACCCTGCAAAGGCCAAGCGACTGGGCCACCAGCGACGCATCCCATGCTGGACTGATCATCGATCGCTCTTAGACGCGTGCGACTGCGACGCCGTAGCCGTGGTGACGCCGCATTCCACGCATCGCGACATTGTTGTGGACGCCGCCGCCGCCAGCCGCCACGTCTTCTGCGAAAAGACCATGGCCATCACGGTCGCCGACTGCTACGACATGGTCGAAGCGGCCGACACCCACGGAGTCAAGCTCATGGTCGGCCACAAGCGCCGCTTTCGTCCGGCGGCGGTTGCGATAAGGAATGCCCTGCGGTCCGATGGACTTGGCCGGCCGCTGGCCGTTAACGTGCGCGGCTACTTCGGCCGCCATATCACCGGCTTCTGGCGGGAAAAGGAGCTGTGCGGCGGGCTGCTCTATTGGGCCGGTGTCCACGACATCGACACCCTGCGCTACCTCTTCGGCGAAGTTGCCTCGGTCTACGCGGTGCTCGGACCAAAGGTGCGCCCCGAAATCTCGGACCAGGAAGACGCCATCTCAGCGGCCCTGACCTTTCAGAGCGGCATGCTCGGCTCGATCCAGGTCTCTACCTTCTTTCCCATGGCCACCTATCAAACGGCCTTCGGTTTCGACATCGTCTGCGAGCGTGGCGGCATTGCGTACTGCGCCCAAGACCTGACCGTCACGACGCACATCGAGGGCGAGCGGCCCTACACGGTGCAGTTGGAACACAACTCGGCAGACGGTGCCTACGACAGAGAGTGGTCCAGCTTCGCCGCCTGGGTGCTCCGCGATGAAACACCGGTCCTCACAGGCGAAGACGGACTCCGCTGCGTAGAGATCTTGCAGGCCGCGTACCTCAGCGCTGACACCGGAGCGCGCGTGGACCTGCCGCTCGACCGCAACGAGCGGCGCCCGTTCAACGGGCGGTAGGCGCAATAGTCATGCGCGTCGCCTGCGTGCAAGTTTCGACGGTGGACGGCGCAATCTCCGCCAATCGCAATCAAGCCCTGCGCCTCACGGAACAGGCGCTGGCGGAAGGCGCCGATCTGGCCATCCTGCCGGAACTCGTCACCACCGGCTATTGCACCCACGACTACACCACGGTCGCCGAGGATCTTGACGGCCCCACCGTTTCAGCATTCGCCGGCTTGGCCCGCGCCTACGACGCCGGCATTGCCGTGGGCTTGGTAACCCGCGCGCCTAATGGGAGGGCCCAAAACGGCAGCGTGCTGGTAGGTCCAGACGGTGTTGTTGGGACCTACGCCAAGACCCACCTCTGCGTCAACGACGAGCCTCGCGTCGACGAGTCCGCGGCCTTTGCCGCTGGCCAGGCGCTCGGCCTTTTTGGCCTCGCCGGAGTGCAGCTTGGACTAATGATTTGCTACGACGGCCAGCACGGCGAGCTCCCCGTCGCGCTGGTTGCCGGCGGGGCGGACCTGCTGATCTGGCTCAATAACCGTACGTCGATGCCGGTCTGGGAAGCCGCCGCCATTGCCAGGTTCAATCGAGTGCCTGTCGCGGCGGTGAACCGGGTCGGAACAGCCGGTTGGCAGCCCACGGGGGCCCCGCCACGAGTCTTTTCGGGCGTTTCAGTGATCGTCGATTACGAAGGCGAAGTCATCGCCGCCGCTGTTGACGGCGACGAAACCGTGGTCGCTGGCGATGTCGATGTTTTGGCCGGACGCCGGCGCCGGAACAGCCACGTGCTGAACACTCTCCAGAGCCGCAGGCCCGACCTTTACGCACTTGCCGAGACCTAGCCGACCCAATCGCCGCCCATGCCACCGTTCGGTGCGGCTATGATGCGCGCCGGTATTGAGCCGCAGTCCATTGAATCGGGGCCATAGGGTGGCAGCAGTCGGGCAGTTTGTCGGTCAGTCCGGGTCGGAAGCGCCCGTTCGCAGCGAGTGGAACCTGGCCTGGCGCCGGCTGAGACGCAACAAGGCGGCCATGGCTGGTCTCGCCGCGTTGCTCATCATCTCCTTGGCCGCGATCTTTGCTGACGTCATTGCAACCGAGACCGAGAATCACTTCGACATTGTGTCGTTGGGGCTACCGCCGCTCGCCGAACGCCTCGACCCACCTGACGACTGGCGGCCCTGGACACAGCGGCATCTCCTGGGAACTGACGACATTGGACGGGATGTCTTCAGTCGCATTGTGCGGGGTTCGCGCATTTCCCTAAGGATCGGCTTTTCGGCGGTCACGATCTCATTGATCGCGGGGAGCATCCTTGGGCTTGTAGCCGGCTACTTCCGCCGCTGGCCGGACATGGTCATCAGCCGGATCCTCGACGTGATGCTGGCGTTTCCCGGGATTCTGCTAGCGATGACGGTTGTTGCATCGCTTGGCCCGGGACTCAACAATGCCATGATCGCGCTCGGAGTGGCGGGCGTTCCGTTCTATGGACGCGTGGTGCGCGGCACGACGCTCGCCGCGCGGGACCTGACGTATGTACGCGCGGCCCGCGCCGTGGGCATGTCCGATGCGCGAATCATGCTACGCCACATCCTGCCGAATGTTGTAAGCCCCATTCTCATCATGGCGACGCTCGGCTTGGGTGGGGCGATTCTGGCATCCGCAACGCTCAGCTTTCTGGGCCTCGGCGCTGAGTCGCCTGCGCCCGAATGGGGGTACGAACTTTCTAAGAGCCGAAACCTCCTGCGAACCTATTGGTGGATAGCGACATTCAACGGCTTTGCCATCGCGGCCACCGTACTTTCAATCAACCTGCTGGGCGATGGGCTGCGCGAGGCACTTGATCCGCAGGCCAGTTCGTGGTCCGACTAGGTCGATAACGTGACCGTGGCATTTGGCGCGAGCATTCGGTACGCTGGCGCATTCGTCGAGGCGCCACCGTTGCGCGCCTCAAGGGGAGGTTGCAGATGATCAAGACGCCGAGCGTGAGCCGGCGGGCCGTACTTCGAACCGGACTGGCCGGCTTGGCCGGCGGCGTAGGCGCAGCGGCATTGGCCGCCTGTGGTGAGACGCAGGTCGTGACGAAGGAAGTCCCGGTCGAGACGACCGTAATCAAGGAAGTCCCGGTCGAAAAGATCGTCCGCGAGACCGAGGTCAGGGAAGTCCCGGTCGAGAAGATCGTGACTCAGCAGGTGGAGAAGGTCGTTACCAGGACGGTCGAAGTCAAGCAGGTCGTCGAGGTTCCGGTCGAGGTTGAGGTCGAGAAGGTCGTTGAGGTCGAGAAGATCGTCGAGAGAGTCGTGGAGAAGAT
>JAPOXI010000118.1 GCA_026707185.1 Chloroflexota bacterium | reverse complement strand
TGACGCGCACCCGAGCCGAGCCGGACCAGCGTCGATTGTCGAGAATGAGCAGCGCAATAAGCGTCGCCGCCATCGCCGCGGCCAGGAGCCAGGGCAACCCGCTGTAGTCGTAGAGATCCAGGCGCGTCAGGCCACCAATAAGCACGGCCGCGGTGATGAAGCCGGCCGTAACCAGCATGTCGAGCCCCGGATCCCGCGTCGGCAGGTTCGCGCGAGGTCTCAGGACTCCTTGAAGCGGTCCGATGCGCGTGCGGTTGCGAAGCGGCGTCCGATGTGGACGTTCCTGGGTGCGCGCTTCCGCGTCACGCTGCAACTGCTCGCGGACCAGTGCCGCCTGGGCTTCCTGCGCTTCCGGAGAGAGCCGCGATTCAGGAGCCTTCGAAACTTCGGCCGCCTTTGCTTCGATGGCTCGCCGTGTCTGGCGATACCGGCGGACTTCGCGCTCGTCGCTGCGTCGGGCCTGATCGCGACTCAGCGCGGGCCGAGCTCGGTCAGGCCTGACCCTCGGCCTGGGGGTGCGCGACGTGGATTCCCGTGTCCGGTCTCCCGGGGCCCGACCCCAGCTGTACCCGGCCCTTGGTCCTGTGCGCGGCGTGTCGCGCAACCTGGATGTTCGACGCCGCGACGGAATCTGTCCCGGTCGGTCGCGCTCGACCGCGTCGCCGCGCAACTGCTGCCGAGCCAGACCGGCCTGAATCTCGGCGGCGCCAGGCGAGAGCCGCGAGCGCGGTTGTTGCCCTGGTGACCGCGATGCTTCTGGTGCATCGGACTCCCGAGGCTGGACCGCGTCGGTATCAGGATCAGGCGGAGCTTCGGCAGGCCAACCGGTCAGGAGCCCGATCATGAATCCGACGATGCGGTGGACCAGTGACCTCACCGTCGGCAGGCCTCAATCAGATTCGTTGGCGGTGCTGAGCCAGACCGCGACGAACCGGCCACTGGACCTCCTCAGCCGCGTCCACCCGACGGAGACACAGAAGTCTAGCGCCGCACAAGATCAGCCAATCGCGCAGCTGCGGCGCGCGCCGCATCCCTGCTGGCGGTGCGATGGCGATTCAGCTACGCGGAGAGTTGCCGTGCCAGCCGCGCCAAGGCAGACCGCCAGAAGGCGCGCTTCGTCTCCACGTCGTCGCGATCCGCCAGCCTGGAGTGCTGGACTTGCACGGTGCTCTTGGCGGGGTCTTTGTCCCAGAAGCTGACGTCGACATTGGTCTGGCCGTCGCTCCAGGTGATGCGCATGGACCTGGGGCGGGTGGCGCGGCGGATGGTGATGGGTTCGTCGCCTAGCCACGCCCGGCGTGGCTCCTCGTCTTCCCAGGCCGTGAACAGCGCGTCCACGTTCACGGGCAACGTCTTGCTCACGCCGACCTGGTAGCCGCGGGCGGTCTGGTGGGGTTCGCGGCGGCCGCGGGCCTGTTCGTAGGCGACGGTGACCATCTGGCTCCACCAGCCGGAGAGACCGTGCCGATCGTGAAGGGCGGCGGCGATCTCGCGGTGGGTCAGTTCAGCGGCGCCTTCGGCATCCAGCAGCGTGAACCACTCGGCCCAGACCCGTCCGGTCCTGGCCTTGACGGCGGCGTCGCTCATGGTCGGTTGTGTCACGGTCCAGCTCCCGGCACGAGACGTGGATTGTAGAGTCCACCACTCTTGTAAACCGAGATTCACTGGACGCAACTGCCCGTGCTCGGTACGGTGCTAGTAGAGTTTGTCGGGATTGAACCATACGTGAGCCGCACAATTCGCGCCTGGAGGCGATCTGGACGGCTGGCATGGGTTGCCAGTTTGCTGGTTGGAAGCGTCGCCATTGCCGGGATCGCGGCGTGCGGCGAGTCGGAACCCGAGGCTACACCGACGCCCGCCGCAACACCCCTGCCAATCGTTACGGCGCCCGCCATGTCGCCCAGTCCCGCACCGGCTCCGACCCCGACGCCTGAACCGCCCCCCCCGGCTACGCCTACACCCCGACCAACGCCCACCGCTCAGCCTGCACCACGACCCGTAACTCCGCGCCCGGCGCCGACGTCGCCGGCGCCAACGCCCGAGCCCACGGCGGCGCCCACGGCCGCGACGGAAGCCGAGCCGGCCGTCATCGTCGGTGTGGTACTCCCGGAGGTCGGCCTGAACGTGCGCGACAAGCCGAGCGTTGACGAGGGCACCGTCCAGTACGTTGCCCTGCAGGGCGAGGAATTGGAAGTGTCGGACGAGATCTCCGAAACCGACGGCGTGGTCTGGCGCCGGTTGGCCGACGGGAATTGGGTGCAGGTTCAATACCTGGAAATCAGCGAGACGACGCCAGACACCATGACGGAAGCCACACCTGAAGCCACTCCAGGGGTCACGGCAGAACCTCCGGCGCAAACGATTGGCGTCGTGCTTCCGGAGATCGGTCTGAACGTGCGCGACGCGCCGAGCGTCGCCGACGGCGCCGTTCAATACGTCGCCCTGCAGGGTGAGGAACTGGTCCTGACAGGACAGATCGTCGAGGCCGAGGGCGCCGTCTGGTATGAGCTCGACGACGGCAATTGGGTTCAGGGACAGTACCTGGAGTTCAGTCCCTAGGCGCGAGCCTCCGACGGCGGGACGCGCGGCTGGCTGAGTGATCTGTCCTGCCGTCGGAGTGATGGTCCAGCCACGGCCGGTTGCCTGTCAGACAGCGGCACACGACGACCGAAGATCTTGATGCGACTGGCTCGGTTGAGGCGTTATGAGGCGTCAAGGCCGCGCATCCCGGCCGGAAATCTTCCGTTGCGCTCTACCCGCCGGAAGCGGCGTTGCTGGACATCGCCTGGAACGACCTCGCACCGGCTAACCGCGGGGAACGCCGGCGGCGCTCCCGCAGCCGCACGGCCGGGCCACTGTTGGCCGGGTACCTCTCAGCGTCCCCCCGAGCAAGCCGCTGCGTAGACTGCATCAGTCGCTCGCAAGGTCACTGCGCGTGTTGGTGGTGCTGGGCGAACTGGCGCGACGGATGCTGACCAGCGTTGTCACGCGCTATGTCTTTCTCTTCGTCTCGGCCGTGCTCATTCCGTTCAGCCTGCGGCACCCTGTCATGACGGTCAGCGTGGTGCTGATCCTGGCGCTGGTTGGATACCTGTTGTTCAGCGCCAGGCGCCAGGCGCGCGACCGGAATCGCCAGGACTGGTAGCCGCCTCCTAGAGCACGCCTTTGGTCAGGATCAGGTTGCCGTAGAGGCGTCGCTCTCCGGTGGCCACAATTGCGAAGGCCTGGCGCGCGCGCTCGTAGAAGGCGAAGCGCTCGACACGCTCAAGGCCGACCGGCCCACCGTGGGCTGCCTCGGCGATGCGACGGAAGTCGGCCCAGATCTCCGGCTGGGCATCGGGATCGCCGACGACGGCCATTACTGCCGCCGGCTCGTCCACGAATTCATCGAGTGGCAGCAGTGACAGGATGGCTTCGGCGGCGCGGGTCGCGCGCACGTCGTCCAGCCGGACCAGGCGCCTGGCGTTAGCCTCCGCCGGGAAGTTGGCATCCACGATGACCAGTTCGTCCCCGTGGCCCATGGCCGCAAGGATGCGAAGCAGATCCGGGCCCAGGAGCGGATCGATTCCCTTCAACATGGCGTGTCTCTGTGCGTGAGCATCGCGGCATGGTGTCACACCAGCGCCGCGACGGCGTGCGTCCTGTCACCGTTCCAGATTGGCGGCCGCGCTACGCTAAGCCGCTCCTGGAGGATAGGAGGTGACCGTGACGAAGCCAGCCAGCTACGCCGAGATAACGGCGCGTGTCGAAGCCGCAGCCGCCGCAGCGGGTCTTAAGCTCAGGCGCTATCCGATTGACGGACTGGACCTGGACTTGCTCCGGGTTGACATTGCGGCAGCGGAACCCGAGGCGGCGCGGCTGGCAGTGTTTGCCGGGACTCACGGTGATGAACCGGCGCCGGTTGTCACGGTCCTGGAGTTCCTGGAGCAGCGGCTGTGGACACGGAGCCCGTCGGTTGCCTTCAGCATCTTCCCTTGTCTAAACCCGACGGGCTATGACCTGGGGACGCGGGAAAACAAGGACGGGATTGACTTGAACCGGCAGTTCGCGCGGGACGAGGTGCCCGAGGTCCGCACGCTGCGCGCCGCTGTGGCGGATGACAGCTTCGACACCTTCGTTGACGCGCACGAGGACCCGGAGGAAGTCGGGTTTTACACCTATGCGTTCTTCAGCGACAGCTCCTGGCCGCGCCTGATCGTTGAGGCCGTGGCGGAGCAGGGGCCTATCATTTCCACGCCCGAGGCGGACGAGCATCCCGTGGAGGGCGGCGTGGTTGGGCAGGGGGATGAAGAGACCCGGGACGAACGATTCCGCGAATACATGGCGGACGGGGAGTGGCCGTTGCCGTTCTACCTCTATGATCTCGGGATCCGCGACTTCATGACCACGGAGACACCCGGGATGATTGATCTCGCAACCCGCGTCGCCATGCAGCACGCGGCGCGCGACCGCCTGGTTGACTTGCTGACAGCCGCGAGGAGCGCCGACGCATGACGAACGGCACACTTCCGGTAATCGACGCCCACGCCCACGTTGGCGTGCAGCAACTTCAGGACCACATGCCGGGCTACTGGCCGGAGGGCAAGAACGGCCAGTCCGAGGCCGACATGCTGGCCTGCATGGACGGCACGGGGGTGGACTACGCCGTTCTGCACACCTGCAACATCTGGGGCATGAAGTACGCGGCGCGAATGGTTCGCGAGCATGGCGACCGATTTATTGCGGTCATTAAGGTCGAGGGCGGGGAGGCGCACCTGCCGCCACAGTTGGCGACCATTCAGCGCCACGTGGAGGACGAGGGATTCAAGGGGCTGTATTACGACCCCTGGCCGCCGTCGGATGACGCGTTTGCCAACTTTCATGCGCAGAAGTTTTGGCCGGTGTGGGAGCTCGTCGATCAGATGAAGCTGCCGGTCTGCACGGTCTCGTATGGCACCGATTCGCCGGACCACTTTCAGGCCCTGATCAAGCTGATGGATGCGTGGCCGGACTTGACGATCACGGTCGTGCATGGCCTGTACGTGGGAATGAAGGCGCCGGAAGGACTGATCGACGGGGACGGCCGGGTGACATTCGATCAGGGCATCATCGACCTGGTCAGAAACTACGACGTGAACCTCGAGATTCTTGCCGGATACCCGGGCGCCTGGTGGGGTCCGGACGACGTGGTGCTGCGGGCGCTGTACGACACGTTTGGGCCGCGCAAGCTGATCTGGGGGTCCGAATTCACGAAGGCCAACGCGCTGACCCAGGAGCAGGCGCGGTCACCGGCGTACTACGCCCACCAGGTCAACTACCTGCGGGACCGCTGTCCGTACATTCCGCCGGAGGACAGGGGCTGGATCATGGGCGGGAATACGGCGCGGATTTACGGCATCTAGCGGGCGATTGAGCGACTGCTGCCGCGGACCCGAGTATTGGGAGTTGACGCCTCTGTAGGAAGCCTCACCATCGACACGCGTGGACTGATGCATAGAATGGCCGGATGGCGTGGCGCAATGGTGGGCACATGCAATCGTCAACGGTTCGACGCGTCTTGCGGCTTCTTGTTCTTCCGCTCTGGCTCCCGCTGGCCATCCTGGTGGTGTCGCTTCTTCGTTTCGGCGGCTTGCCATCGGAAGAGGGCGTGGGCGGAATGACGAACGCGGCTGCGATGATCGGGACCATGGTTGGTTTCACGTGGGTAGCCGCGTGGCCGCTGACCGCGGCGCTGACGCTGCTATTTCGACGCGCGCGCATCGTGGCCTACGTGTGCGGAGCAGTGCTTGCGCCGATTACGGTGTTCGGGGCGCTGATTGGCGGGCTGTTCGGGCCAATTGGAATCGTGGCGTACCCCCTGGTGTTCTCCGCGCCGGCCTGGATTGCCCTGGGCATCACGGCACTGATTCAGCGAAACCGCACGAACGTAAGGCCGGCTGAGAGCGCCTAGCCGCGTACAAGCAGTCCCGAGCCAATCGTTGCCCAGGACCGCCCCTGCTAAACCATAGAGTCAGGTTGCTGCCTGTGGTGGCTGGTGATCTGCTGGAAGGCGTGGCCGATTTGGAGGACGGTGGCGTCGTCGTGCAGGCGGCCGACGATCTGGAGACCGACGGGTAGGCCGTCGGCGAAGCCCATGGGGACGACCAGCGCCGGGTGGTGTGACGCGTTGAAGAACGAGGCATGGAAGGTGTCGTTGGCGCGGGCATCGAAGCGCTTGATGGGTTCGGCCGGGTAGGGATAGGCGGGACTCAGCAGAAAGTCGCGGGACTCCAGGGCGTCTGCGACCTCGGCCTCTATGGCCGCCCGCGCCTCCAGTCCCCGCAGATAGTCGAAGGCCGATGCGTCCGCACCGGTGTTCAGGCGTTGATGGATGGATGGGTCTATCGAACTGAAATCGCCGTCGAACATCTCGTGGATGCTGACGTAGCCCTCGGAGCGAGAGACGACCTGCGCGCCTTTAGGATCAAGGGTTGCGGGCAGCGTCCAGGAATCTATATCGACTTCGAGCTCGCGAATCGCACGGACGGCCTGGGCGAAGAGTTCTCTGATCTGAGGCAATGCGTTGTCTACGAAGTCCTGGATGATGCCGGCGCGATAGCCGCCGATCGGATCGTTGAGTGCGGTGGCGAAGGATCCGGCGGGTTGCGTGACTGCGTCGGGATCGTTGGGGTCCGGTCCGACCATAGCTTCCAACATGAGGGCGCAGTCGGCGGCGGAGCGGGTCATGGGTCCGATGTGATCGAAGTTGCGGACCAGCGGGCGCGCGCCGGTGCGGCCGACCAGGCCATGGGTGGGCTTGAGCCCGGTGATGCCGGTCATGTGCGAGGGGATGCGCACCGAGCCGCCGGTGTCGGTGCCGAGCGCTCCAAGCGCCATGCCCGTGGCGACAGCGGCAGCAGAGCCGCCGGAAGACCCGCCGGGATGGCGACTCAGGTCCCATGGGTTGCGGGTCGGTCCGAAGTGGGGGTTGTCGGTGGTAATGCCGCGGGCGAGTTCGTGGGTGTTGGTCTTGCCGAGGATGACGGCGCCCGCATTTCGCAATTGCTGGACAACATGCGCGTCGGCGTCGGGTCGATGGTCGCGGTACTTGATCGATCCGTAGGTCGTCACCACACCGGCGGTGTCGATTACGTCCTTGATGGCGATGGGGATGCCATCCATTGGGCCGCGACGCTCGCCGGCCTGGGACCTGGCGTCGGCGGCCCGCGCGTCGGTCTGAGCGGAGTCCGACATGACGCAGGTATAAGCGTTAAGCGTGGGATTCAGCCGCTCGATGCGGGCCAGGACGGCCTCGGTCAGGTCCAGCAATGACACTTCGCCACTGGTGAGCGCCGCGGCTACCTGACTGATTTCCAGGTAGCCCAGCTTCTGTACGTCGGCCATGAGGCTCACGCTCTCGTCATCCAGCGAACCGCCGCCTACGGTATCAGCCGGCTACGGTTGTTTTCCGAGGAGCGGACGAGTGCCAGAATGAGTCCGCCGAAACCTGCGGATCCGAAGCCCCATGTCTAATCCTCATGCCGACGAGCTGATCGAGCGCGGCGTCACGCTGATTGAAGGCGTGATTCCGGCGGACGATGTGCCTGGAATTCGTGACCGGGTTCGCGACGACATCATGGCCAACAACGACATTGACATTCCGGCGCTGGGCAAGACCTCCAACCTCTTGCGGATCAACCAGGACCTGGCGCCGTACCTGGCGGAGCCGCGGCTGACGGCGGTGTTGGAGGCCACGCTGGGCCCGGGCTTTCGACTATCGTTCTTCACGGGTTTCGTGACCGGACCGGGACGAACGCGCGACGTATGGCATGCCGACTGGCCGTACAACCAGGAGCACAACACGCGGATCCCGGCGCCGTATCCCGACATTCCGCTGCACTTCACCACATTCTGGATGCTGACGGACTTTCGGGTCGAAAACGGGGCCACGATCATCGTGCCGGGCAGCCACAAGCTGAACGATCACCCGCGTGACGGCGGACCCTACGGCGACGCGATGACACCGCGCGGCGACGAGGAACGGTTGCTCGGTTCAG
>JAPOXI010000064.1 GCA_026707185.1 Chloroflexota bacterium | reverse complement strand
AGCCCCGCCGCGCGCGCATCGGGAACCAGATCGATCGCCGCAGCCCAATCCGCGGCGGTAAACAGGCCCAGCCCCACGCCGAGGAGGGTGGCGAACGCGACGACTTGCGTGAAGTCCTGCGCAAAAACCAGTAGGACAGCAGATCCCAACCCAAGGCATGACCCCGCCGCCACCAGCCGAAGCCGACCAAATCGGTCCGAAGCCCAACCTGCTGGAACACTCGTCAGCACGGCAAGAATCAACACGGTGCCCAGCACGATCGTGGTCTTGCCCTCGGGACTATCGTCGCCGAGGCCCTGACGGAAAAAGAGTTGGAGGAAATTGTCCATCGACTGCAATCCCATAAAGAAGAGAAGCCGCGAACCCATCAGCCACACAAACGCCTGCTTGCCCCGCAATTCGCGAACGCGGCGGCGCACCTCGTCCCATACGGGTTCCTGCGTCTCGGGTGGCGGCGGTGGCGACTCCCGCACAAAGAACCACGTCATCAACGACATGGCAACCAGCACGATGGCGATCGTCAACAGGGCCAGGAACACCTGGCCCTCGGCCAGGAACTGTCCGGCGATCGCGGCGCCGAGGATCGTTCCGATCAGATTGGCAACGCCAAAGAACCCCGAGGCTCGACCGCGGGCGGTCGGCGGTACCTGGTCCGGAATCACGCCCTGGTACGGACCATGAGCAATGTTCCCGCCGACCTGTACGCCGACCACCGCGAGGAAGAGCAGCCAGTAATAGGGCGTGAGTCCAATGACCACAAGGAACGGGAGGACGAGGAGCACACCCGCGAGCATGAAGGGGCGGCGACGTCCCACTCGAAACTGGGCGCGATCACTGACTGCGCCGGCAAGCGGCTGCACCACGATTGCGATGGCGAGGCCGACGAAGACAATCGCGCCAATGGCCGTGCCCTGGAGACGCGTTCCCACCATGTCCGGCACAACCGATGGAAGGACCTGGATATTCACGGCCCCCCACATGAATGAAAGGCCGACCCAGAAAAGGCTGATGCGCGTAAAGAACCAACCTGAGGGGTGCGACCCGGTGCGTCCGGTAGCTGCGCTCATGGCACGTGGACCGATCGCGCGCCTCGAGAAATCTTCAGGCTGCGGCTGCCGTCAATCGAGAACATTAGGCGTCCCCGCTCGCACCTAATGGGAAAGGCTAGCCGAGCGTTTTCTTGGAGACCAGCCCACCGGTGCCCCCAAGTGTCGATGTGCCACCAATCTGCGGCTGACGCCCACGCCACCCGGGTCCAAGGATCACTGTCAACCCTCGTATAGACTTCGCCCACCGTCGCTTGCGAGACCGCCCGTGCCCGCCAATCCCATTTCGTTTCTCGTTCTTGGAACCGGTCGAATGGCTCACCGACATGCGGCCGCCCTGGCAAAGATCCGCGCCCAGCCTGAGGTCGTGGACGGAGATCCCGTACCGGTACGCCTTGGCGTATACGGACGCACGCCGGAGCGGCTTCGGGACATTTTTCACGCCTACAACGCCGACTTTTCCAGCGATCATCTCGAAGGTTCGATTGCCCGGTTTGACGTGGACGTGGTGGACAACTGCCTGGTCAACCGGCTGCACTATGACCCGCTGATGCAAGCAATCGGCGATGGCAAGCACGTGTTTACGGATAAGCCCCTGGGCGCCACGCTGGAAGAGTCCGAAGAGCTTCTCGCGGCCGCCGCGGCCGCTGGTGTACGCCACGGCATCATCCAGAACATGCGGTTCCAGGGCGGTCCGCAGGCGGCCAAGACGATTCTGGCGTCGGGCGACCTGGGCAAGGTGTTTCATGCGCGGGTGGTGTTCGGCTACTACGTTCCCCCGCTGGTCAGTAATCGTCCGCCCTGGTTCTTCAAGCGTGAGGAGTCCGCCGGCGGCGTGGTACACGACATGATGGCCCACTTCTACGACCTCTTGGGCTGGCTGGTCGGTCCGGTGGCCAGCACTCATTGCCTGACGTTTGAGGGCATCACCGAACGGGAAGACCCGGAGAGTGGACCGTTTCACAGTGATGTCGAGGACTCGTGCGCGGTCAACCTGCGCTTCGAGAACGGTGCCATCGGGCAGGTCTTTTCCAGCTGGGTTCGTCGTCGCCATGAAGACGTGCCGACCATAGAAATCGATTGCAGCCGTGGCGGTCTGCTCGTAACAGCCAACCGCTGTTGGGTGCAGCGTGGCGACGGTCCGCTATTCTCCTACGACCCGGCCGCCGAACAGGGAGATCCCCTTGACGGGTGGGACACGGTCCCGACGACGGCGGTCGACCCATTTGAAGTCCAGCTACGCGCCTTCGTGCGCAGCGTGGCCACCGGCGCCGACTACTCTCCGGATTGGAATGAGGCGCTACGCACCCATCGCTGGGTTGAGGCGGCCTATGAGTCGGCGGAAAGCGGGCGCGAGGTCTCGATCCAGCAGAGTTAGGCCGACTTGCTGCGGTCTCCGTCTCGCTTACGGGTCACTTCAATCACGTCGCCTGGCAAAACAACCCCGCCGTGCGTCACGACGGCCAGCACTCCCCGGCGGCCCTTAATCTCACTCTGCAGGCCCGGCCGAAGCGCGTCCATCTTGTAGCACGGCGCGCACGGATGCGAGATCAGTACCTCGGCGTCGACACCAAATCGGAGCCTGTCGCCTTCGGCCAGGTCGGCAACATCCAGTCCTCGGGTCGCGATGTTCTCGCGAATGTCGCCGGCCCGCAGCCTGAACTCGTCCAGCGTCTCCACGTCCATTACCAGGACTTGATTTCGCTTCTCCGGTCGAGCGTGGCGATCGCCTTCGATACCCAGCCCTTCAATCAGGTTGAGACTGGACATCCCCTCGTTACGTCCCGGGCTCGGTGAAACCCGAACCCAGGCCACATGAGGCGGAAGGCTCACTGGGAATTGAGAACGCGCATCAGCGCGGCGTGCGCCTCGCGCCACAACTCGGCCCGGTCGCGCCCCCGGCCGGCCTCGGTTCCCGCCAGGTGTGGCTCGAGCGACAGGTAGGCCACCGCTTTGGGATCGGCAGCGCCAAGCACGTCGGCCAGTTGACCGTCACCCGCGCCCGCCGGCGCCCAGTCGGCAATGCTGGTGTCGTAGTCCTTCACGTGGATCATCCGGGTCGCCGCGCCAAGCACAGGCCATGCCTCGTCAAACGGGGACACGCCGGCTCGCACGAAGTTACCCGGATCGAAGCACATGCTGATCGGTGCCCCGCCGAGCGCCAGAAACTCGGAGCAGGCGACGGGATTGTCATCGTACAAATCGTGCTCGTTTTCGAGACTCAACGTGAGGCTGGGATCTAGCGAGACCAGGTGTTCGGCAAGACGCTGAAACTTGCCCAGTGCCGCCGGGCGATCGGCCGGGAGTGGATCCCCCTGCACCGGCTGAAATCCGAAAACTCGAATGTAGTCCGCATCCAGGGCATGAGCCGCGCGGACGGCGCCCTCGAGCTGCTGAACCTGAACCTGCAGATCCGAATCAAGGGGCGCCTTTCCCACCGGCGATCCGATCTGCGAACAGGCCATCCCGTGGTCGTCCAGCATGCGACGCATGACTCGGAGGTCCGAATCCGACATGTCGACGATGTTGTTGGTGTCGCCGCCCGGCAGTTGAACGCGTCGTGGCTCCAGCGCGTCGACGCCCAGCTCAGACATTACGCCCAACTGAACCGACAGTTCGTCGGAGATCTCGTCGCCGAATCCGGATAATCTGAAACCCATGAGCGCATTGTGGCATCGAAACGGCGGCGCTGCGACGCGGGTCGCCGTTCGAAAGACCTGAGATGCCGGCCATCGTCGGCGTCACGTGTGGTGATGCGTTCCTAGAGCGCTCGGCCGAAGGCGTGCCGAATCGGCCCCATGCCGCGCTAAAGCAGGACTACCTGGATGCCGTCGCGCGCGCCGGCGCTATCCCGCTCGTCGTCTCTCCGGAAGCCACGGCGGCAACCGACCTGGTGGTGTCGCGCATCGACGGTCTCATGCTGGTGGGGGGCCTGGACGTGGATCCCGCCAACTACGGGCAAGCGGTGCTGAACGATACTGTCGACCCAAGCCCGCAGCGCGATGCGCTTGAACTGGCCCTGCTCCAGAGTGCGCTCAGTCGCCGCGTGCCGATACTGGCCATCTGCCGGGGCCACCAGCTACTCAACGTGGCACGGGGCGGAACGCTCTGGCAGGACCTCCCAACCCAGCGACCCGACGGCCTGGGCCACAGCCAACGCGGAGATCCGGACTCCGCTGGCCACGAAGTCCAGATAGCGAAGGGCTCGCTGCTGCACCGAATCGTTGGGTCACAACGCCTGGACACCAACTCGTTCCACCATCAGGCCGTGCGCAGGCTTGGGCAGGATCTGCGACCCACGGCATGGACCTGCGACGGTTTGGTCGAAGCCCTCGAGGATCCGGCCAATCGTTTTGTGCTGGGCGTGCAGTGGCACCCCGAAGAAATGCTGAACCATCCGCAGCACCGCGCGCTCTTCGCCGCGTTTGTGCAGGCAGTCGAGGAACGAGCGGGCGGGGAGACTCGTTGACTCCCGTCTACAATAGGCGCGGGCCGAGGTGGCGGAATATGGTAGACGCGCTAGCTTGAGGGGCTAGTGGCCTTCGGGCTGTGCGGGTTCGAGTCCCGCCCTCGGCACCCGATCAGCCCTACGTCGCGCCACTCGCCGAAATGCGGTCATCGAGATGCTCCTTGGCCTGACCCGCCTATCTGGAGATGCGGCGGCGACGGGCCTCAATTGCCTGCGCCGGCGTCCATTAACGGTCTGGGCCGCTCGGACAATATGATGAAGTTACGTGCATTGATCCGTGGGTAGACACTGAGCGCGAAGTGAACCGACGCCAAAGCCACGCGCTACCAGTGAGGAGACGTGCGGCTATGGGCTCCAGACTCGGGAGTAGAGCATGACCGAGCGAGCCAGGAACGCTGCGTTGACTGCTGAGGACCCCGTTCCAACAGCCAGTCGGAGCCAGCCGCCTCCTCAAACTGTGGAGCCCATCGCAATCGTCGGCATGGCCTGCCGGTTCCCCGGGGCGTCAAGCGTGGCTGAATTCTGGCGCCTGTTGGAGTCCGGCGAGAACGCAGTTAGCGAGGGAGACCCGGGCTCCGGCGTCGGACGGATGGGCGAGCTCTTCCCGGACGATCGTGTCCGGAGCGAGGCCTGCAGATTCGGGGCCTTTGTCGAGGACCTGGACCAATTCGACGCGGAGTTCTTCCGCATTTCACCGGTCGAGGCGCAGCTGTTGGATCCGCAGCAGCGCATGATGCTGGAGACGACCTGGTTGGCGCTTGAAGACGCGGGGATCAACCCCGATCGGCTCAAGGGCAGTCGAACCGGCGTCTACACCGGGATCAGCAACGACGAGTATCGAATGCTGGTCGTGGACTCGGTTAGGCCGACCGAGGCCGCAGGCTGCCTCTACGCCCTCAGCGGCACCAACCTGAATGGCACGAGCGGCCGGGTCTCATTCGTCCTTGGTCTCATGGGTCCGGCCAAGGCGGTCGACGCCGCCTGTGCATCGTCCCTCGTATCAGTGCACGACGCCGTGTCGGACCTCCAATACGGGAAGGCCGACCTTGCCATTGCGGCCGGCGTTCAGGCGATCCTCAACGGACGCATCTACGAGCTCCGGGCAGATTCGATGATGTTGTCCCCGGACGGGCAGTGCAAAGCCTTCGACGCGTCCGCTAACGGCTACGTCCGCGGCGAAGGCTGCGGGGTCGTCGTTCTCAAGCGGCTGAGCGAGGCCGAAGCCGACGGTGATCGGATCTGGGCAGTCATCCGAGGCTCGGCGGTGAACCACGGCGGTGCCAGCACAGGTTTGACCGTCCCGCACACACCGGCGTTGGAGCAGGTAATCGAAGCCGCGCTTTCTCATGCCGGTGTCGCCGCCTCGGAAGTCGACTACCTGGAGGCGCACGGTACCGGAACGGCGGTGGGCGATCCCATCGAGATCGATGCCGTGGCCAACGTCTACGGACGCGAACGTGCGGCCGACCAACCGCTTCTGATTGGCTCCGTCAAGACCAACGTCGGGCATCTGGAGTCCGCTGCGGGCGTCGCCGGACTCATCAAGGCAGCCCTGGTCGTCAATCGCGGCGTAATCCCGAAACACCTGCATTTCCACAATCCCAACCCGGCGCTCGACTGGGAACATCTCCCTCTTCGGGTCACTTCGGACATGACGGACTGGCCGGACGACTATCGACGGCCGCGACTGGCTGGCGTGAACTCTTTCGGCATTTCCGGGACGAACGCCCACATCCTGGTCGAGGAGTATCGCAGGCTTGACGGCGCGCCAGACCAAGAGTCGCCGATGGCCGGTGTTCCGCAGACGGTGGCCGTATCGATGCCCCTTCAGGCGCAGCCCGACGAGCAGCTCGGTCAGCGACGGGATCGATTCCTGCCGCTGTCGGGAAAGTCAGATCCAGCTCTCCGTGCACTTGCGCAGCGCTACCTGACATGGCTCGACGAACAGACCGCGACACTCGTTGCTGAGGGTGACGCCTCGGATCCGCTCCTGTCGGATTTGTCCTGGACCGCCGGCGTCGGAAGGAGTCACTTTGATTGTCGGGCCGGCGTGGTGTTCAGCGACGCCAGGTCGTTGCAGGAGCAACTCCGTTCCGTGGCCGAGGCCGAGGCAGTCAAACAGCCTCAGACGGTGACCAACGTGGCCTTCGCCTACACCGGACAGGGCAGTCAATGGGCCGGCATGGGCAAAACCCTGTATGAGACCGAGCCCGTCGTGCGGGCCGTGCTGGACCGCTGCGAATCCGTTTTCCGCAAAGAACGCGGGGCCTCGCTGCTGGACGTGATGTTCGGAAGGCCCGAAGCAACGGGCGAACTGGGCGACACCGCGTGGGAACAGCCGGCCTTGTATGCGCTGGAATGTGCCCTCACGGCCCTCTGGTCCAGCGTCGGTATTCAGCCCGACGTGGTTATGGGGCACAGCGTCGGCGAGTTGGCGGCGGCACAGGCGGCCGGCGTCTTCAGCCTTGAAGACGGCATGCGTTTTGCCGCGGCGCGCGGTGCCCTGCTGTCGGCAACACCGCATGGCGCCATGGCCGCGGTCTTCGCACCTCCCGCACTCGTCGCGTCAGCGGTTGCGGAGGTCAACGCGGCATCCGCCGGCGTCGGTTTGAGCGTCTCGGCCGACAACGGCGCCCACCAGGTGGTGAGCGGTACAGCCGCGGACATCGAGACCGTCTCGAAGCATTTTGAAGCACAGGGCATCCGGGTACGACGGCTGAACACAACCCGCGCGTTTCACAGCGCCTTGGTCGAGCCAGCCCTCGTCAAGCTGGAAGCCTCCCTTCGCGATGTGGCATTTGAGCCGCCCGCCGTACCCCTCGTGAGCAACCTGACCGGCCGCCCTGTGAAGCCTGGCACCACGCTCGATGGCGCCTATTGGCAGCGGCACGCCCGACAGCCCGTGGCATTCGCCAGTGGCGTTAGGACGTTGGCCGATCTCGGCGTTGATCTTGTGATCGAGATCGGTCCTCACGCCGTGCTGGGTCCCATGACCACATTGGCCTGGCCAGACCCGGCGTCCGGCCCCGACACGCCCGAGGCCCCACGCGTGCTCGCCAGTCTGCGGCGACCGCCACGGGATGCGTCGACTCCGGAAGCCGAGAGCACATTCATTGACGCTGTCGCGGAAGCCTATGAGGCGGGGTTGGATATTTCATTTGAAGGACTCTTTGCTGCCGAGACTCGGCGTCGAATCTCACTGCCGAGCTATCCATTTCAACGCCGCCGCCACTGGCTCGAGCCGTCCAGGCACCGGGGGCCAACCGCCGGTCACCCCTTGCTGGGCGTCCGCCACGAGTCCGCTCGCGGAGAAGTTACGTTCGAAACGGAAGTGATCCCGTCGGATCCCGAGTGGCTGAACGACCACCGGGTCTTCAATCGCCTCGTGGCTCCCGGCGCCCTCTACGCAGCCATGGCGGCCGAGGCCTCGCAGGCCGAAGGCAGCGGCGCGCTGGTCGTGGAAGACATGCAACTGCACAGCGCCATGGTCTTCTCCGACCAGGGTTCCGAGGACGGATCAGGCGACGAAGGCCGCA
>JAPOXI010000054.1 GCA_026707185.1 Chloroflexota bacterium | reverse complement strand
CCGGCATGTCGTCTTCCTCGTCCAGCGGATCGTCTTCAAGGAACTCGGAATCCTCAAACTCAACCGCATCCGGCATTTGCTGGATGTATATGGGGTCGCTGGCGTCCATCTCCTCAATCAGGCTCAGGTAGTACGGCGTCGTGAAGAACGGGTACTCCTTCGCAACCGCCTCCAGCCGCTCGTACTGCTCCTCGGTCAGTCCGGGAATCGCCCGCACATTGCGCACGCCCTGCGCGAGCTGTTCCTGCCATTCGGCGCGTGGGCGACGGACCTTTGGCGGCATGGCTGCTGCAACCCCCGGAAAAACGCCCGCCCGTCTCGGCGGGACGCCAGCTCCTGACCGTTCCAAGCCTACGAAATGCCGCGCATCCCGTCTGCCCGCCCGAGGTTTTTTCTGAAAAACCCGCATAAACTTGGCCGCGCGAACGCGCGATGCTACGTTTGGAGTGAGCAGTCGGGCCCGGCCAGGAGCCCCGACGCACACCGTTACTTCAAGCCGCTATGACTGCGTGTCACGGCCACCGGTTTCAGGAGACGTCACGCCGCGAATGTCCGCTACCAACGGTCAGACCACCCTCTCGATTCGTGACCTCCACGTCTCCGTCGACGATGCTGAAATCCTTCGCGGCGTGACCCTGGAAGTTGCCGCCGGCGAAGTCCACGCTCTCATGGGCCCCAATGGCTCAGGCAAGAGCACGCTGGCCAATGCGCTGATGGGCCACCCCGCGTATGAGATCACGGCCGGGCAGGTTCATTTCAAGGGCCAAAACGTCCTGGAGCTTGAGACCGATGAGCGAGCGCGACTTGGGATGTTCCTGGCGTTCCAGTATCCCGCCGAGATTCCCGGCGTCCGCGTCGCCAGCTTCTTGCGCATGGCACTGAACGCGCGACGTGAGAACGAAATCTCCGTCATGGAGTTCCGCCGGCTGCTGCTGGACAAGATGCAGATGCTGCGGATGGACCCCAAGTTCGCCTCGCGCTACCTGAACGATGGGTTCTCCGGCGGCGAGAAGAAGCGCAACGAGATTCTGCAACTTGCGGTGCTGGAGCCCGAACTTGCGATACTTGACGAGACGGACTCGGGCCTCGACATCGACGCGCTGCGAATCGTCGCCGACGGCGTGAATCGGTTGCGTGGCTCAGATCTAGGAGTACTGGTGATCACGCACTACCAACGGCTGCTGAACTACATTGAGCCTGACCGCGTCCACGTCCTGATTGACGGGCGCGTGCTGGAGTCGGGCGGCAAGGAACTGGCTGAACGGCTGGAAGCCGAGGGCTACGAGCGCTACGGCGCCGCGACGGCCAGCGAGGACGCATAACCATGGCAGTCAAAGACATCGATCAGGTCGGCCTGGACACCTACAAGTTCGGGTTCCACGACGACATCCAGCCCGTGTACACCTCGCCCAAGGGCCTGAGTGAAGGCGTGGTACGGGAAATCTCGCGGCAAAAGGACGAGCCGGAGTGGATGCTGGACTTCCGGCTGGAGGCGTTGCGCCAGTTCGAGCGCAAGTCCATGCCCACCTGGGGCGCCGACCTTTCGCGCATCGACTTCGACGACATCCACTACTACATCCGCCCGCAAGACCGGCAGGCCCGCTCGTGGGACGACGTGCCCGAGGACATCAAGTCCACGTTCGACAAGCTGGGAATCCCCGAGGCCGAGCGCAAGTTCCTGGCGGGCGTTGGCGCGCAATACGACTCCGAAGTCGTCTACCACAGCATCCGCGACGACCTGGAAGAGCAGGGTGTGATCTTCCTGGACATGGACTCCGGCCTGCGCGAGCACGAGGACATCGTGCGCGAGTACTTCGGAACGGTCATTCCTAATGGCGACAACAAGTTCGCGGCCCTGAATAGCGCGGTCTGGAGCGGCGGCAGCTTCGTCTACGTGCCCGAGGGCGTGCGCGTCGAAATTCCGTTGCAGGCCTACTTCCGCATCAACGCCGAGAACATGGGACAGTTCGAGCGAACGCTGATCATTGTGGAGCCCGGCGCCTACGTGCACTACGTCGAGGGCTGTACGGCTCCGGTCTACGCCACCGACTCCCTGCACTCGGCGGTCGTCGAAATCATCGTCAAGGAAGGCGGCCGCTGCCGCTACACCACCATCCAGAACTGGTCGACCGACGTCTTCAACCTGGTCACCAAGCGCGCCGTGGCCTACCGCGACGCCACCATGGAGTGGGTGGACGGCAACCTGGGCAGCAAGGTCACCATGAAGTACCCGGCCGTGTACCTGATGGAGCCGGGCGCGCACGGCGAGGTGCTATCCATCGCCTTCGCGGGCGAGGACCAGCACCAGGACGCCGGAGCCAAGATGGTGCATGCCGCCCCAGACACCTCATCCCTGATCACCTCAAAGTCGATCAGCCGCAAGGGCGGTCGCACCGCCTACCGCGGTTACGTGCAGGTGATGCCCGAGGCCGAGCGCTGCCGCTCGAATGTCGAATGCGACGCCCTGCTGATCGATGACCGTTCGCGCTCCGATACGTATCCCTACATGGATATCGAAGAGAGCGATGTCGCCATCCAGCACGAGGCCACCGTCAGCAAGGTCAGCGATCAGCAGCTGTTCTACCTGATGAGCCGAGGGCTGACGCAAGAGCAGGCGATGGCAATGGTGGTAAGCGGATTCATCGAGCCGATCGTCAAGGAGTTGCCGATGGAATACGCGGTTGAGATGAACCGCCTCATCGAACTCCAGATGGAAGGCTCGATCGGCTAGCGTCTTCGGCAGATCCGTCGAGACGCCTGAACACCGGCCGCCACACTTGTTGGGTCCGTCGCGCGCACACCAATGACGACGAAGGTCCCCAGGGCAATTGCTGACCTTTCAGCGTTGCGCGGCGAGCCCCCCTGGCTGGCTGAGCATCGAGCCGCAGCCTGGCGCGCCTACGAGACCACGCCGGCGCCGGCCTGGAGTGACGAGGAGTGGCGGCGCACGGACACCAGTTGGGTTGACTGGACGGGCCTGGCCCCGGTCACCAACGGGGCTGACCCCGCCAGGCTTGCCCTTCCCGAAGAAATCCCCAGCGCCAGCGTGCTGCTGCGACAGCGCGGCTCGACAGTCAACGTGCTGTACACCTCGCCGGAAGCCAGCGCCGCGGGCGTGACGGTCACAAGCCTGGCGTCAGCGGCTGCTGACGAGGCTGCGACGTTGTCCAGGCTCCTGGCAACCAAGCTGGCAACGCCGGCAGCCGGCAAGCTGCAGGCCATGAACGCGGCGCTCTGGACCGGCGGAGCGTTTGTCCACGTGCCGGCCGGCGCCGAGCTGAGCGCCCCGATTGTCATCGTGATTGACGCGGCCGGCGGACCGGTGTTTCCGCGCACCCTGGTTGCCGCCGGCGACGGGTCGTCGTCCGACGTCCTGGAGTGGTGGCGCTCAAGCGAGGACGAGTCGCCCGGATTCGCCAATGGCTGCACGGAGCTGTTCGCCGGTGCGAAAGCCAGGCTGAGCTACACGCACGTCCAGGCCTGGGACGCCGAGACCGGCGGTTTTCTCTCCCAATACGCCCAGGTCGGGCGTGACGCCGAACTCGCGACCACCAACGTCACGCTTGGCGGCCGGTTTCACAAAGGCGCCATCTCGGCCACTCTCACGGGACCCGGTTCCAACGTTCGCCTGAACGGCCTGGCCTATCTTGATGGGCGCCAGTTCGCCGATCACCACACCCTGCAAGACCATCGAACGACAGACGCGGCAAGCGATCTTCTCTACGTGAATGTGCTCGAAGGGACGTCGCGTTCCGTTTACGCCGGAACCATCATGGTGCAACCGCACGCCCAGCGTTCCAACGCCTACCAGCAGAATCGGAACCTCATGCTGCACCGCGGGCCGCGCGCGGACTCGATTCCCAGGCTCGAGATCATGGCGGACGACGTACGTTGTACCCACGGCTCGACGACATCCACCATTGACCCGATGCACCTGTACTACCTTGGTTCACGGGGCCTGGATCGCGACCAGGCGCGCTCGCTGATCGTGGACGGAACCTTCGAACCGGTGCTGGATCGGATTCCAAGCGAAACCGTTCGAACCGCTGTTCGTACGGCGGTTCGGGCGAAGCTGCGCGCCCGCGGCGTGGACTGATGGCGGCGTTCGTAGACGTGGCGGCCGCCGACGACATTCCGCCTGGAACCGCGCGACAGATCCAGGTTGGCGATCGCCGCATCGGGGTGTACAACGTGAGCGGCGAGCTGTACGCCATGGACGATCTGTGCAGTCACGATCAGGCGTGGCTGACGGAAGGCGATTTCGACCCCGCCCAGCGTTCCATCCGTTGCCCCCGGCACACCTCGACATTCGACTTGACCACGGGTCGGCCGCGCACGCTTCCTGCGATCCGTCCAGTAGCGACCTACGAGGCCAAATTCGAAGCTGGGCGTGTCCTGATTCTTATCGATACTTAGGGCACATGGCTGTCCCGACCTCTACCGCCGCTGGGCTGGATCCCGCCGCCATTCGGCAGGACTTTCCGATCCTGGCCGAACAGGTACACGAGCGCCCGCTCGTATACCTGGACAATGCCGCAACGTCGCAGAAGCCGAGGGCCGTCATCGATGCGCTCCACACCTACTACGAGACCTACAACGCCAACATCCACCGTGGCCTGCACGCGCTAAGCGAGCGGGCCACCGCCGAGTACGAGGCTGCCCGAGCGCGTGTGGCCAGCTTCATCAACGCCGCGCATCCGCACGAGGTGATTTTCACGCGCGGAACCACCGAAGCCATCAACCTCGTGGCCCGAGGCTGGGGCGACGAGAACGTGAGCGAGGGCGACGAAATCCTGCTCACCGAGATGGAGCACCACAGCAACCTCGTCCCCTGGCAGATGCTGGCCAAGCGACGCGGAGCGCAACTGCGCTACATCCCGATGGACGTCGAAGGTCGCATCGACCTGGAGGCGTACGCGCGGATGTTTGGCCCGCGCACCCGGATCGTGGCGGTCACGCACATGTCGAACGTGCTGGGTACCATCACGCCGGCCGCCGAAATCGTTGAAATCGCGCACACGCACCACGTTCCGGTGCTGCTGGACGCCGCTCAGTCGATCCCCCACCTGTCGGTCGATGTCCAGGCGCTCGGCGCGGACTTCGTGGCGTTTTCGGGCCACAAGATGCTGGGTCCTACTGGTATCGGTGTCCTCTACGGTCGCGAGTCGCTGCTGGACGCCATGGAACCGCTACTTGGCGGCGGCAGCATGATCCGCGTCGTGGAACTGCACCAGTCCAGCTGGACTGGGCTGCCTGACAAACTCGAGGGCGGCACCCCAAACATCGCCGGCGCCATTGGCTTGGGCGCGGCGGTGGATTACCTGGACGCGGTCGGAATGTCGAACATTGCGGCCCACGAGCACGAACTCACGGACTATGCGCTCAACTTACTCAGTGACTTGAACGGCGTGCGCGTTTTCGGGCCATCGGATGCATCGGATCGCGGCGGTGTCATCTCGTTCTACGTCGGCGACGTGCATCCTCACGACGTTGGGACGCTGCTCGACGCCGAGGGAATCGCGGTGCGCGCCGGACATCACTGCGCCCAACCGCTGATGCGCAAGCTGGGGGTCGCGGCCACCGCCCGCGCCAGCCTGTATCTCTATAACACGGCCGCCGAGGTGGACTGCCTGGCGACCGGCATCGCGCGCGCGAAAGCGTTCTTTGAGTGACGCTCGAGGACCTTTACCGCGAGGTCATCATGGATCACTACCGGCGCCCGCGAAACCGCGGCGCGCTGGACAGCGCGAACGTCGTCATGGAAGGCGTCAACCCGCTCTGCGGTGATGAGATCAAGCTGTGGCTGAGCATCGACGACGCCGGCGTGATCACCGGGGCGGCCTTCGACGGCCACGGCTGCTCCATCAGCCAGTCGTCCGCCTCCATCATGACGGCGGCCGTAACCGGAAAGCCGCTGGCCGACGCCCACGCGGTGATTGCAGGCTTCCGGGGCATGATGCTCAACGGCGACCCGCCCGACGAAGCGCTGCTGGGCGACGGCGTTGCGCTTGAGGGCGTCCGCAAATTCCCGGTGCGCATCAAATGCGCCGTGCTCAGCTGGAACACCCTGCAGCTTGGGCTGGATGAGCACGCCACCGCCGGCGGCCAGCGCGTGGAGTTGCACCACAGCGAGTCGTGAATCCGGGCTCGCTTCATGCGCTGATGGCATGAAGCGCCCTGGTCGAGGCAACGAGTCGCGTTCGCAGCGGCGGTATCGGCGCGGGCCGGGCGGTGCGCCCGATTAGACTCTCGGCATTGCCGCGCCCCGGAGCGACAGCCGTCCGTTGACGCCGTTGATCGGTTCGCTCCTGAATCCGCGGATTCGCGCTGTACGGGCCAACCCCGACTTGCTGGCCCTGTGGTTTGCCTACGCCCTGATGCTGTTTTCCATGGCGGCCATGGGACCGGTGCTGGGGGAGGTGAAGGACGAATTCAATCTCACCCCTGCATCCACGGCCCTGCTGGTGGCCGTGCAGGGCATGGGGCGCGGGGGATTCATGCTTGTCCTGGCGCCGCTGGCCGACCGCATGTCGCCTCGCCGCCTTATGCCGCTGGGCTTGCTACTCACTGGCCTGGCCTCGCTGGTTACGGCCGCCGCCCCGAGCGAGTGGGTATTTGGCGTGGGGATCGTGGCCAGCGCCGCCGGCAGCGGGCTGGTCGGCCCGGGTGGTCAGGTCCACTTGGCGCGACGCGGCCGAGGCGAAGACCGACGGCGCAACATTGCGCGGGTGATGTCGGGCGGCATGTTTGGCGCGTTCGTGGCGCCTATTGCCGCCGGCGGCGCCGCTACCCTGCTCGGCTGGCGCGCGGCGTTCGTGTTGGTCGCGGTGATTTCGATTGCTGTTGCCGCAGGCGTGGCCTCGGTGCGGACGCTTGAGTCGTCGGCGCCGAAGTCGGCTCCTGGGGACGGGGCGGCCCCGTCACGACGACGCCCAAGGCTGGGCGTAGGACGTGTCGTTCTTGAGGTCTCGGTTCTGGCCGTCCTGCTGTGGGGATGGAACAACACCACGCGCGGCTTTGTGCTCCCCTACTACGGCAGCGAGGCGTTGAAGCTGGACCCCGGCGGTATCGGCCTCCTGATGGGTCTGGCGCTGGGAGGCCGCGCGGCGCTCACCTATGTCAGCGGCGCGTTCATCAACAGGTTCGGTCTCGGATCGTCGCTGCTGATTGCAACGATCATCGGAGCGGCTGGCACGCTCGTGATGTATGCCCCCGCCGGCCTGCCCGTCTTTGCGGGCCTGGTTGTTGCCTACACCCTCACCGGCATCAGCTCACCCATCGTGATCATGATGTTGACCGAGCGCGCCCCGCCGCAGCGACTGGGACAGGCCATGGGAATCACGCAATTCCTTGTGGACGGCGTTGGGCTAGGGCTTACCCCTCTAATCGGTCTAATCGTGGGCGCGGCCGGATTCGGAGTCGTTGGGGCTCTGCTGGCGGCCATTTCCCTTGCGGCCGGCGCCTGGGGGCTGTGGATTATGCGCGCTGGCGAAGCGGTGACGTCCGACTCGGAGAGCTAGCCACTCGCGTCCTCAGTCCTCAACAAACTCGATTCGCTGGCGCAAGTCGGGAATGTCAATATCCAGCTCGCCTTCCGCCAGCTCCAGGCGCCCGTCCTCCATCACCCACGACTCGTCCGCAAACTGGCTCAGCGCCGGATCGTGGGTCGCCATGATGACCGTCAGGCCCTCCGTATCCACAATGCGGCGGAACAGCAGCATGATCTCCAGGCCCGTAATGCTGTCCAGTTCGCCGGTCGGCTCGTCCGCGATCAACACGGCCGGACGGTTCGCGATCGATCGGGCAATCGAGACTCGCTGCTGCTCACCGCCGCTCAACTCGAAGGGACGATGGCCGGCACGATCGGCGAGCCCCACCATCTCCAGCGCTTGCATGGTTCGAGATGCGCGATCGCGAGCCGAGCGACCCGCGATTCGCATGGTGAGTTCGACGTTTTCGAACGCCGAGAGGACGGGCAGCAGCGCGAATGATTGGAAGACGAACCCGAAGTTGTGGCGGCGGATCTTCGTCAATTCAGACTCGCGCAGGCGGCTCACCTCGCGGCCACGGAAGTAAACCTCGCCCTCGTCGGGCTTGTCGAGCGAGCCCAATTGGTTGAGGAGCGTCGTTTTCCCGGATCCGGACCTGCCCC
>JAPOXI010000073.1 GCA_026707185.1 Chloroflexota bacterium | reverse complement strand
CCTCCGGGGACCCTGGGTGCGCAGACGTGGCAAGGGGGTGGGGTGGAGGCGGCTCGACCGGCGTCTACGGAAGGCGAGGAACCAGCGGGGACGCTCGGTGACGGAGGTGGCGAGGAGGCGGAGGAGGCGGGCGAGCATGAAGGTTCCGCGGGCGGACGTGGGATAGGATGCTTCCAGTGTATACGAACTGCTTACGAAGGGCAAGGCGGTAGGGGAAGGAGTGAGCTGAGAGAAGTGAGCAGTGAGAGAAGAGGGGAAAGTGCGCTCGGGATGCGTGTGCGGACGGGGTGAAAGGTTGCGCTGGGAGTGACCGTGGTGCTGGGTCCCCCATTCGACAAGCTCAGGGCAGGCTCCCCGCGGACGCCGGCATGACGGGGGATGAGGGGGATGTGTTCAGTCGGTTGGGGCGATGTGTTCAGTTTTTGGGGGAATGTGTTCAGTTTCCGGCCTGATGTGTTCACTTTTCAGCCGAATGTGTTCAGTTTTGAGGGCCAGGTGTTCAGTTTTCGGTGGGGGCGTCTCCCCTCACGGCCCTCTTTCGGCAAGCTCAGGACAGACTTCGACAGGCTCAGGGAAGGTTTTTCGGGGACGCTGGGATGAGCGAGATGTGTCCACTCTGTCAGGCCGATGTGTCCACTCTGTCAGGCCGATGTGTCACCTTTTCGGCCGAATGTGTCCAGTTTTCAGGCGGATGTGTCAACTCTTCGGCCGGATGTGTCCACTTTTACGGGGGAGGTGTTCGGTGAGGAAGGGCGGAGGGGAGAGCACCTGCGTTGGGTGTCGGGGGCGCGGCTCGTGGTTGGACGCCTGGGTGGTGCTACCGGTGATCGCCGGCTAGCTTCGTGAGGGTCTTTCGAGCGACGTTCGTCACGCTTGCCCCTGGGGACGTCTGGCACTTCGGGGATGGGTGTCCTGATGCGCCCTGCGGCGACGTGGCCGAAGTCGCCCCAATACGGCTCCCGCCAGCTTGAGAGGCGCCGGACTATTTCTGGGCACTGGGGGCCGCCGGATCGGCCGAGCGCTTGGCAGATCGGTCATCCGTCTGAGATTACGTGTCGCCGCACGACCGACGTAGGCGGTCAGTCGAACGGGATCAACGGCGGTGGGTACGAAGCGGCCAAGCCTTTGTCGTCGCAGGACGGTCTGTCCGCCGACGAGCCAGCGCTTGAGCCAAAGCATCCAAAGCGTGACGATGAATCCAACGAGCGCAAGAACCCAGACAATGTGATATCCCCACTGGAATTCCGTGCCCGGCATGTTCTGGAAATTCATTCCAAAGATTCCAGCGATTAATCCGAGCGGCATAAAAATCGTGGCGATAATTGACAAGACTTTCATGATTTCGTTTTGTCGGTTCGAGATGGCCGAGAGATACGTAGCCAGGGCCGTGTCGGCACGCTCTCTGATCGCGTCGTTGGCGGCCTGAACACGCAGGAGGTCCTCGAATAGATCGCGGAAATACAGGTCAACGCCGCTGCCGATCAGCTCAAACTCCCGGCGACCCAGCCGACTCAGCACGTCCCGCTGCGGCAGCAATGTCCGATTCAAGCCGAGGCTGGATCTCTTCAGAGCCATGAGCGTTGCGAGAGCCGACTCGTCGGGGTTGGCAAGGATCTGTTCCTCGATGGCATCGGCCCGATCGCTCATTCGTTCCAGCGTCGGCAGAATCGCCTGGATCAGGGCGTCGAAATGGGCGTGCGCCAGGAACGCCGGTCCTTTGGCAAGGGGTCGGCCGTCGATTTCGACAAGTCCCCGGATGGCTTCCACACTGGGCATCGTGACGCTATGGACCGTGACAACGTAATTCGAGCCGATAAACATGCTGAGGTTTGCCGTCTGAAGTATGTCGTGGTCCAGCGTGTAGTCGATACTGCGCGCGTTGACGAAGACATAGCGTCCGCGGTCTTCCACGCGGGCCGTGCTTGGTTCGATGTCAAGGCTGGTATCGACGAGAAGCGGATGAAAGTCGAATACGTCGAGCAAAAGTGACTGGTCGATCTCGTTGGGCTCGTCAATATCAATCCAGAGAACACCCTCACTTGTCCCAAGCGATGACGTTATCTGATCATGCTCAAGATCATGGTGAAATTGGCTCTTGGAATCAAGATAGTAGGAAGTGTAAGACACGATCTATCGTCAGTATATTGGGCGAAATGCAGAGGTCGTTGATTGGCGCCAATGGTCGCTCAAGGATCTGCCCGCCAAGCTGTAGAACCAGGATTGCATTGACCTATGACGCTATCATACTCAAGACAATTGGCGGGTGCGTGTCCTCTAGGCGGACCGCATCCTGAGCGCGCCGCTGTCGAGTTTGGAAGCACTTGGAACCGCCTGCGCGGCTACTCATCCTGGGCGGTTAGGAAGATGGCGTCGAGCGCCGCGTTCCGAATGCGGGTTCTCGCGTCCTCCGGTAGTTCGCTGGAAACCTCAACAGCCACTTCCGCGGCATAGGCAACAGCGTCCCGCTCGGTCATTCCCAGCTGGGGTGCGGCGGCGCGTGTTGCTTCGATGGTGTCTGCGGCGACGGCGTCCATTGACAGGCCGGAGTCGCTCCCGCTGCGAATGGCGCCCTGAATCGCGCCGCGCAGAATCGTGCGGGGATCGTCGACGGCCTCGGCTGTTGCATCTACAAGGCTGGCTAGCGAGTCCTGGACGACGTCCTTCGCGCTGAGCCCGGTTTCCGCGGCGACTTGAAGTGCGCCTTGCACGGCGCCAAATGCCAGCGCGGCGCCGTGCTGCCGGAGGTTGTCGCTTTCCTGGACGGCGCGAGCGATCGTCTCGTTCACCCGCGACTGCAATTGCCTCGCGGTCGCGCCGCCCCGGGTGGCGGTCACGGCGATCGATTGGATGGAGGCGGCCAGTTGGTAGGCGGTGACGCCCGCGGCCACGTCCAGTCCGGCGACGGCCGGCACGAAGCGGCGCCGCCCGAGCGGCAGGCTGCCGACCAAGTTCATTCCGGGGACGGAGTTCAATACGCGCAGGTTTTCGCGGGTCTGGGCGGCCAGTTCGCTCATCACGGCCTCGCGGTTCGACTCGCCTTCTTCGCGGACGCGTCCCAGAACGCTGAGCGTGACCAGGCCAAAGAGAAAGGCCAAGGCGAACAGGAAGTCGTAGCCGGTCAGGAAGACCGCGGGGAACTCAACGGTTCGGGCGGGGTCGACCCACTCGATGGAGATCTCGAAGCGGCGAACGCTGAAGAAGTCCACGAATATGCCGCCGAGAATGGGGCCGATGCCGGCGCCGAGGCTGGCGGCCAGGGATGCGCCCGTGAGGTACGAGGTGGATTGGGCCTGGGGCGCCATCTTCATTCGGATCGTGGTCGAGGCGAGGTTGATTCCCGCGCTGGCGATGCCGAGGAGGAAGTGCAGGGCGACCAGCAGCGGCACGGTGAGGGGGTGTTGATCGGGCGTGGTGGTGAACGTCCATCCCAGAATCACGAGCAGAAACAGCGATGAGCTTGTGGACAACACGACCTTGCTTCCGAATCGATCGACGTAGCCGCCCCAGACGTTGACAAACAGCACGCTGGTCACTTGGCTGAGCACGCCAAGTCCGACGACGGCCGACAGCGGCATCTCGAGTTTGACCAGCATGTACACGGAAAAGAACGGCACGGCCAGCTGCGTGGCGAGGTTCCAGACCATCAGGAAGCTCATGAGCTGCCGATAGTTGGCGTCCCGCAGCGGCGCCGCCAGCATCTGCAGGATCGTCGGCCGCTGGCCCTCCGGCGCGACCATTCGCGGCTCGGGCATACGCGCCATGAACCCGACCGCGCCAAACCCGAGCAGGATGCTCCCGAACAACATGGCGTAGGAGTAGCCATAGATCTGCTCGGGCTCGGGCACGCGGCCGGCCCACCAGTCGATGTAGAAGGCCCCGACGAGTCCGGCCACGGCGGCGGCGATCGTGGCGATGCGCATGCGCTGGGAGAAAAAACTTCCCATGACGTCCTGGGGGACGATGTCGCGCATCCAGCCGATCCAACTTGGGTTCAGAAAGGCCTGGGCAATGCCGCGAAGCGCGACAAAGACGAGCAGCAGCGTCACGGCGCCGGCGTGTGGCACATCGAGAACGAAGGGGATCAGGGCAACCGGAATCCAGGCCGCGTATGCGATGAAATAGCTCGTGACCGCGAAGGGCTTGCGCATGCGCAGGCGTTCGATGAGCACGACGGCGACCAACTGGACGGGCTGCAAGATCGGCGGCAGGGCCGTGATGATGCCGATGTGGACGTTGGAGGCGCCGAGCAGCAGCGCGAAGGCGGCCAGGAACCCGCCGGAAATAAGGCCGTCGGCGCCCGACGCGGCGATGGCCTGGTAGTTCATGGCGCCCAGGCCCGACCGCCGCTGTTCGTCTGTCAGCGCGTCCCGCGGTGTGAATACCGCTGCCAGCGCGCCTGCTACGCGAGCCGTCAAGTCATAGATCCGGCACAAGTGCCTTGATTCAACATATCACTGGCCGTTGGCAGGCCGACTCGAGACCCGCCAGGACTCCCCGGCCGTAAGGCTCTTTGACGGTGATCATCCGAAGCTCGGGCGACTCGTGCGAACGGCAGAACTGCGTCGGTCGTCTGAAACTGAGTGTTTCTGATCGGCCCCGCGTGGGACGACTAAGGTGAAGCAGGCAGCCCCGCCTCGGAATACCTTCCCAATGGGCCGCCGTGGATCTCGCGCGACTGCGCAAGGTGGGCCAGCACGACCTCGTGGATGGTGACGCCCAGGGACCGGGACGCTGCCGCCTGGCGGAGAACTCCAAAACCGGCGTTTCCTCCGGCCAAGAAATCTGATGTCGCGACCGTGTAGGTGCGCCGAGGTTGCAGCGGCTCGTCGCCAACCAGGACCTCGGCAATTCTGCGACCGCGCGGACGTGCCAGGTCGGCCGTCACGGTCATACCCGAGAAGGCCAGGTTGTTGTAGGAGCGCTCGACGCTGAGTTCCAGGGCGGCACGAATCTGGCTGCCGCTCAGATCCAGCACCCACAAGTTTTCGTCGTACGGAATGATCTCTCGCAGCTTCGACCGACGCACCGGCCCGGGCGCCAGATTGTGGTGAATGCCCCAGGCTTTCTGAATGGCGATCTGGCTTCCCGCGGCCGCTCGCAGAATGTCGAGCAGCCAGTTTCCCAGGCGTGTCTCGGACCTCAAGTTCACATTGTGGCCGTCAATGTCCAGCCAGTACTGGTCTGACCGGAAGTCCTCGGCGGCTACCGCAATCACCTCTGAATCAGGGTCAGCGTCGGAGGCTGCGGCGATCGAGGCATCCACCGCCGCGCTCGTGGGGCGTGACGGCGTGATGGTTAGATGGCGTCCGTGCCAGGACCGAATTGCGCCGTCTTCGATCAGGAGTTCCAGGCGACCCAGCGAGCGCACGTTGCTGTGCGCCTGGCCAACGATTGTTGAACCGACATCGCCATAGCCGGCGACTAGGTGATCGTGTCCACTGATCACCACGTCGATCTCCGGAAATGCCCTGACGAACCGCTCGCGATCCGGCAACCAGCCATGGAATAGCGCGATGAGGAGGTCGACGCGTTCCCTCGCACGGCTGACCCAGTCGCCGCCGGCGTCTACCGGATCCGTCACTTGCACGCTTGGCGGGTAGCGCTTGCTCAGGTAGAAGCCGCTGTCGGTATTGGTGAAGCCAAGGACGCCGATTCGCAGGCCGCCGCGGCGCATCTCCCGAATCCGTCGGCACCACGGCGGCTGCTTCGAGAAGTCCGAACCGGGCAGCCGCAGATTGACGTTGGTGCCAACAAACCGAAGCGACGTGGACGCCGCGGTCAGCGCGGGTAGGGCACCGGCTACCAGGTCCTCGTTCCCCAGCGCGACGGCGTCGTAGGGGATGTGGCGCATGAGGTGGAAGTACTGGAACCCATCACCGGCGTCCAGCACGACACACGGCGCCTTGGCCACCCGCCGCTCCTCCGCGACCAGGGCGGCCAGCCGGGACACCGCGTCGGGCGTCGCGTCCTGGATGTCGTTGGTGTGGAGAATGACGAGGCGCATCAATCGAGTGTCGTCACGGCCAGCCATACGAAGTATGGGGCGCATTCTTCGTCAGAGCTATTGGCGCCAGCTACACCTTTCGCAAGTGTCCATCCGTCGAGGCGGGCGTCAGGCGCAGCGAGACGAGGGGCGCAGGCTCGATCAGCGAGGCCACCGCGGTGCCTTGAGGCTTGCGAGGTGGAGGCCAGTCGCAAAGATCACCAAACCGAACCGGATCTGAGTCCCGACGCAAAGGGACCGGAACGGTCTCGGCTTCACGCTGCCAGGAACATCCACGCCATGTAGGTCACGAACACGGCAAGCAGGAGGACGCCATCGCGCCGCTGCACGCTGTCCTTGTTCCTGGTACACAAGGCGAGCAGGAGCAGCGTGAGGCCGGTCGCGATCAGGAGGGCGATCTGGCTGCGCGGGGAAACGTCGATCGGTGAAATTGCAGCCGCGGTGCCCAGGACCACGAGCACATTGAATATGTTGGAACCGACGACGTTGCCGACGGCGAGATCCGTCTCGCCCTTGCGAACGGCGAGGAGGGCTGTTGTCAGTTCCGGCATCGTCGTCCCGATTGCGACGATGGTCAGACCGACTGCGGCCGGCGTCATTCCCATGGCGGTCGCCATCGTCACGGCGCTATCCACCAGCAAGTTGCCGCCCAGTGCAAGACCGGCAAACCCGACGATGGCCGTACCGATCGGAATGGCCAGCGATCGCACCCGCATCTGCCAGCCGAATTCGGCGGCGGCCTGGACGACCTGGTCGTCTTTGCGGCGACGCATCGCGCGCACGGTGTAGTAAAGAAAGACGCCGAACAGCAGCAGGAGCAGGAAACCGTCGCCGCGCGTGAGGCGGTCGGGGCCGCTCCCAAACAGGGCATCGAAGGACAGCACCACGGTTGCGAGCATGGCGAGGCCGGCCATGGGAATCTCGCGGGTCACGACGATCGAGTTGACCGTCAGCGGCATGATCAATGCGGTTGCGCCGATGATGAACGCGATGTTGACGATGTTGGCGCCGACCACGTTGCCGAACGAGACGCCCTCCGCCCCCCGAAGCGCGCCGGTCACCGCGACAATGAGCTCGGGCGCGCTGGTGCCGAACGCCACAACCGTCAGCCCGATAGCCACCGGCGGAACGCCGGCGCTGCGTGCGAGCGCTCCGGCGCCGCGAACCAACGCCTCACCACCCGCGATCAGGAGAATCAAGCCCAATAGGAACAGAAGCACGGTCAGAAGCATGAGCGGCGACGATCAAAGATGGGAAAGGCGGATTGCAGCCATTCTGTCAGACGTTGAATCAGCCTGTCCTGGAGAACAGGGCTGGGTTGCGGGGGCCGTTCAACGCCACACGCCGACGTAGGCGACCGCCGACGGTGGACGGAGCGGATTGGGACTAGTCGTCAAGGCCTTCGGTGTTCGGCCAGATCAGCGCGACCGGTCAGGCCCAGGCGCCGGGCTCAAGATTTGCGGGTGACGTGGACCTGGCTGTGGGGTGGTCCGTCCCAGCGGGGGGAGTGGCGGAGGTGGTTGAGGATTTCGGCGAGTTCGTCGATGGAGGATTCGATGAGGCGTTCGCCGGCTTCGCGGGTGCCCTTGCGGGCGTCGCCCTTGGCGCCGGAGGGGGCGTGGGCGTTGAAGGCGTTGGGCCAGACGAGTTCCAGCTCCTGCAGCGGCTCGAGCATGGCCTTGAAGGCTTCGTCGACGGTGCCGGGGGCCAGGGCGTCCTCGCGGATGAGGTCGGGGGCCAGGTAGTAGGAGTGGGAGCTTTCCATCTCGCAGGCGTGGCCACCGGGGATCTCGCCGGCGATGTCCTTGAGAACTGAGTCGTCGCCCAGGGTGTAGTGGCCGACGCAGCCCAGGAAGTCGATGTCCAGCCGGAAGCCGATGTCCTGCACGGCGACCGACATGAGCCACTGGTTGCCGCCGTGGCCGTTGACGATCAGGAAGCGGCGGAAGCCGTGGTGGCGCATGGAAACGATGATGTCCTCGAGCAAGTCCAGGAACGTCTCGGGGCGCAGGGTCATGGTGCCGGGGAAGTTCATGTGGTGGTCGGAGATTCCCCAAGGGATGGCGGGCAGGGCCAGCAGGCGCGGGGCCAGGCGTTCGGCGGCGCGCTCGCAGTAGGCGTGGGCGATCAGGTGGTCCTGGCCCAGGCCCAGGTGCGGGCCGTGCTGCTCGGTGGAGCCGATGGGGATGAGCACCAGTTCCACGGTCTCGGCGGCCTGGGCCAC
>JAPOXI010000085.1 GCA_026707185.1 Chloroflexota bacterium | reverse complement strand
CTCGAGGACACGCCCGACGGCACGGTCTGGCGTCGCGGGTAGGCCGCCCGCAACTTCCGGCCGAAGCCAGCGTCTGGGGACGCCGGGCCGTAGCTGAAGCGCTGCGGCGCGGCGCGCGCGTCGAACGTGTGTTCATCGCCCGCCCGCAGGCCGAAGCGATGGCCGACATTCGTGCCATGGCCGCAACAGCGGCTGTACCGGTCACATTTACCGACGTGTCGGAGCTCGACCAACTGAGTTTCGGCGGGCAGCACCAGAGCGTTGTGGCGGCCGTGCGCACACCGCCGCCGACGTCGATTGAAGATCTCCTGAAGGGCGAAAGCGCAGGCGGCCCGCCGCTGATCCTGGCGGCCGACCAAGTCCAGGACGTGGGCAACCTCGGAGGGCTCTTGCGGACACTGGAAGCCGTGGACGGAGCGGGCGCCATCGTGCCCAACCGGCGCTCCGCCGCCCTGACGGGCGGACTGGCCCGCGCCTCCGCGGGCGCTAGTCTGCGAACACCCCTGGTCCAGGTCGCCAACATCGCTCGGGCGCTGGATCAGCTACGCGAGGCCGGCGCCTGGGTCTACGCCGTGGACCAGGAGGGGGATTTGGACTTTACGGCCGCCGACTACGATCGCCCGACGTGCCTGGTCGTGGGCGGCGAAGCCCGCGGCGTCCGACCGGCGGTGCGCAAGGCCTGCGATGCCGCGCTGCGAATTCCGATGTACGGCGGCGTGGGTTCGCTGAATGTTTCGGTGGCCGGCGCCATTGTGATGTATCACGCCGTGCGCTTGCGGCAGGAGACCGATGCCAATGCCGCCTGACACGATCAGCCTGGTTGGCATCACCCTGTATGGCTACCACGGCGTGCGGCCTGAAGAGCGCGCGTTGGGACAGCGATTTGTGGTTGACGTCGATCTTGAGGCCGACCTGAGCCAAGTGGCCGCAACCGATGCCCTGGACGCGACGGTGAACTACAGCGAGGCGTACGGGCTGGTTGCCGAGATTGTCGAAGGCGAGCCTGTCAACCTGCTGGAGACGCTCGCCGAGCGAGTCGCCCGGGCGATGTTCGAACGCTTCTCGCAGGTCCACCGGACACGCGTTCGGATCGCAAAGCCGGGCGTAGCCATTGCAGGATCGATATTACGAGAAGCGGCAGTCGCCATTGACCGGACGCGTGCCGAGATTTGTGGCCAGGGGCAGTCGACCCAACCACCGCGGTCACTTTAGTGAGAATTCTTACGGTTCCTGCTTGACGGAAACTAGGAACAGTTTCAAAATGTTGTACGCGGGCGGCGTATCGAGCCTCAAATAGCGCGTCCGCGCCATCGGCGCACAGCAGAGTTTCTGTTGAAAGACCGGCAAGGTCGCGCCAAGTTAGATTCCTGCTCGAAAGGTAGTGATATGGGAAGCCTGGCGGTTTTTATCGATGGCGGCTATCTCGAAGCCCTGCAGAAGCACGAGTTCGATGTTCGCCTGGACGTCAAGAAACTGGTTGACGAAATCCAGGATCACGTTGAGGAAGCTAGCGCGGACAAGGTCGAATTGCTCCGGGCGTACTACTACCACTGCCGGCCGTATCGCAGCGACCCGCCGACGCCTGACGAGATGGACCGGTATTCGAACTCTCGACGGTTCGAGGACGCGCTGCGCTACCTACCTCGATTCGAGGTCCGCCTTGGACACTTGCGGATGTCCGGAGTGGATGAGTCAGGCGTTCCGATTTTCGAGCAGAAACAGGTGGACCTGTTACTGGGCCTGGACATGGCCTTGCTGGCGGGTAAGGGTCAGGTTCAACACATCGCGTTGGTGGCCGGGGACGGCGACTTCGTGCCCGCGGTTCGGGTGCTGAAGAGCGAGGGCATCATTGTCTGGTTAATCCACGGTCCGCCGCAGGGAAATCATGGATACCCGACCTACTCGTTCGAGTTATTCAAGACCGCCGACGAGCGTATGGAACTGGACGAAGAACTGATTGACCGGCTGCTGAGGTAGACGAGACACGTCAGCAGATGAGCGAGCGGAGCGACTTCAAGACAATGAGGCGGCAGTATCGACCGATCAATTATTCGCGTAACACGCGAAAGTAATACGTTCTAAGTTACTTCTTTAGTCGGCGCTGCGCGCATGTCGTTCATCACGCGTTCAACCTCAACCATGATGGCGCCAAACGTCTGCTTGATAGGCCCGCGGGCGTTGATAACCGTAAAGCTGTGTTGCTGCGCGAGTTCACGAAAGTGTGAGCCGATCTGGGCCTGGTAGCGCAGGAAACTGTCGAAGACATCCTGGCCCCGCATCACGTCGAGACCCGATTCCCAGAAGTCGAAGCCACCGTTGATCAGGATGCGCGGGAGCAGGTGCTCGATGTCCACGTCGAGATAGACGACAGCGTCCGGAACCGGCGCGAAGCCGTAGACGTCGGCCGTCCATGCCGGATCGATACCGCGGGTCGCCGCTCGGGCGATCATCGAGAAGATGTAGCGGTCGGCGAGCACCACCATGCCGGCGCGGAGCGACGGAATGATCAGCCGCTCCACACGGTCGAAAAAGTCGGTTGCGTAGAAGAGGTTGAGCGTGATCGGGTCCAGGTCGTGGCCGGACTTCGCGCGTCGAATGCCCGGGCCAGCCAACTCGGAACGCGTTAGTCCGGTGTCGACCACACCAAATCCGTGGTCCTCAAGCCACTCTTTCATCAGGCGAATCTGGGTCGATCGCCCGGAACCATCTTGGCCCTCAACCACGATCAGGCGGCCGGGTAGCGGGCTCAGGTCGATCCCCGGGGGCGGATCACCGTAAAACCTCAGAGGCCGGTTGACCGGCTGGCTCATAACGCCCGCCACATGTCGGCCAAGTAGCGTCCGCTGAGGCCGGTCGCCGCGAGAGCCTCCTGTAAACCTGAAGCCTCAGCCCGCATGGCGCCGTTGAGGTGAGGGCGCACGAGCTCGCGCATCTGTTCCTGCTGATTGACCAGCGTGCCTGTGGCATTGATGCGGGAAAGGCTGAATTCGTCGACGAGCCGACCGTACTCTTCTCGAATGATGCCCTGGAACCGTCGGAACGACTTGGACGGATCTGCGCTAAGTCCCAGGTCCAAGCCGGCCTCGTAGTAGCTCAATTCATCGCGACCCAGCTCGATCCGACGGATCGCTTCGTCAAGCGGAACGTCGAAGTAGAAGGCCAGGGTAGGGTCCGGGGCGAACGAATAGAGCCGTCGCAACCAGCCGGCGCTGACGCCGCGAGCGGCATCGCGAGCGTAGGCGGTGTAGACGTAGCGATCGGCAAGGACGATGGCGCCCGCTTGCAGCGCCGGAATAATCTGCTCGTGCACACGGCTGGAGAAGTCGGCGGCATGGATGAGGCTGAAGGTGAGGGGGGTCAGGATGCGTCGGCGCTTCCCGCGCCTGGTGGTGCGACGGACGATCCTGGACGAATTCCACTCGGTGAAGATCACCAGGTAGCCCTGGCTGACAAGCCACTTATGGAGCAGGTCAAGTTGGGTGCTCTTACCCGAACCGTCAATGCCTTCGACGATAAACAGACGGCCGGGCAGGTCTTGCGGAGCGGTTGAACCGTTGGCTTTATTCATGGCCACAATCGGTCGCCCGGCCGCAGCTTCGACCCGGGCGCCCGCGCGAGCGCTCGGCGTAACGCCGGCGCCTCAGCGGTGACGCGTGCGGGACAAACCGGCGACGAATGCACGCTGACGCTCAAACTGTTCGCCAACGTTATCCAGAGTACCCGACCTGTTGACCAGCGTGGTTACGCGCGCGATTCGCGTCACAACGGCCGCCAGCGCGGTTGGCCACGAAGACGGAGATTGGCACATCTTCCGATCGAGATGCTCACGATTCCCCGGGCAACCCTTCGTATACTCGGTTGATCCAACTTCCGCCACGCCAGCCATGCGAATAGCCATCGCGAGCGACGAACGCACGGAACTGACCGATCACATCGTTGCCGACCTTGAGAAACGCGGCCACGCATTGGCGCCGTTTGGCCCGCTTGCCGGCCTGGATCAACAGTGGCCGGAAGCCGGACAGAACGTCGGCGAGGCCGTGGCGAACGGTTCCGCGGACGAGGGCATCGTGCTGTGCTGGACGGGCACGGGGGTGAGCATCGCCGCGAATAAGGTTGCCGGCGTTCGCGCAGCGCTCTGTGCCGACGCGGAAACCGCTCGGGGCGCCCGGCCCTGGAACCGGGCAAACGTGCTGGCACTGAGCCTGCGCCTGACGACGCCGGCATTGGCCGACGAGATTCTGACGGCCTGGTTCGACACACCGCTGGGCGACGACCCCGACGACATGGCTTGCGTTGACCGCGTGGAATCGACGCCCGCGCCGTCCTAGCTCACCTACCCTCCAAAGAATCGAGACTTCGCGCATGACTTCAAGGCCTCTTGGCAACGAATCGCCGTCAGCTTCCCTGGGACATACAGCCGCCGCTCCAGATGTCTCGCCCAACGGATCGCCGCGAACCGACCGCGAGCGCATTGCGGCCGCGATTCGAGAGATCCTGATCGCGGTTGGTGAGGATCCCGACCGCGACGGGCTGGTCAAGACTCCGGCGCGCGTCGCCCGTATGTACGAAGAGCTCTTTGCCGGGCTGGCCAGCGAACCCGACGATTACCTGGCGACCACGTTCGAACACGCGCATGACGAGATGATCGTGGTTCGCGACATCCCCTTTTACTCGCTCTGCGAGCACCACCTGCTACCGTTCTTTGGTCGCGCGGCCGTGGGCTACATCCCAAATGAGCGAATCGTCGGGCTGAGCAAACTGGCGCGCGTGGTAGAGCACCTGGCGCGTCGTCCGCAGGTGCAGGAGCGACTGACCTGCCAGATTGCCGACCGGATTGAGCAGGTGCTGGATCCGGTGGGCGTGGCGGTGACGATCGAAGCGGAACACACGTGCATGACCATGCGCGGCGTAAAAAAACCGGGGAGCCAGATGGTCACCTCGGTTACGCGGGGCGCATTCCGCGACAACCCGGCCACCCGCGCCGAGTTTTTTGACGCGGTTCAGCGCAAGTAGCGGCGACTCCATGACGCCGGAGCCGGACGCAAGGTCACGCGCCCGGCGGACGCGGCCGGCGCCCGGAAGCCTGCAGCCCACGGCGGGTTACCACACGAAACGCGAGATGGTGTACGGCGCGCTGCGCGACGCGATTCAGGCCGGTCGCCTGCGGGCCGGCGACCGCCTGGTCATTAGTCACATCGGCTCGGAGCTGGGTGTTAGCGACGTGCCGGTGCGGGAGGCGCTATTCCAACTCGAGGCCGAAGGGTTGATTGACAACGAACCGCACGTCGGCGCCACGGTTGCCGGTCTGGATCCGCTGGAAGTGCAAGACGTGTACCTGGCCAGCGCCATCGTTGAGGGGGCGGCTGCCGCGCTGGCCATTCCGAACATGTCGACTAGCGACCATCGGCAACTGGAAGAGACGCTGACGGCGTTGGACGCCGTGGTTGCAAGCAATGATGTCGAGGAGCTGGCTCGCCTGGACCAGCATTTGCACCGCACGCTTTATGCGCACTGCCCGTCGGCGCATCTGCTGATGTTGGTTGAGCAGCTCTGGGCGACGAAGGAGCGAGTGCGCACCGCCTATCCAACTCGCGCCCGAGGTCGAGCGTCGCAACGCGAGCATCGAGCGATTGTGGCAGCGGTCACCCGAGGCGACGCAACGTCTGCGGAAGCGCTGATCCGCGATCATTTACGCCGGGCTGGTATCGCCCGCAGCGCAGCGCTTGAGTCACAAGGCCAAGTGTCTGGTCGGCATTGACGCTGGCGGGGAGATCATATAGGATGTATTAGCGCCAAGCAGCGTTGCTTGGAGCACGACGGCGGAGGTAGTTTGATGCGCGACGTAGCGCGTGCTCACCGTCGGCGTCGGCAGAGTGGAGCGCGCCGACTGAACATTCGGGTGCTCATAGGGCGCTGGCAAGTCGACAGGTCGCGCCCCGCGGCCTGACAAGCCGACGGGGCAGCAGGCCGGGCGGATTCGCGACACTCCACAGCATCCAGCGAGCCGGTTTGACGACTGCCAGGCGTCAGCAGGGCCGCGCTCGGGTAGCCGAACCGTTACGGCCGAGCGATCCACTTGAGAATCGCTGCGAGACCCGCGCCAGGTTTGGGGCGGGTCTCGCGCTTTCAGTCGGCCGAGTAGACCTGGGGGTTGACGGTCCGCTCGGGCCGACCGCCGGCCAGAAACTCAATGAGGTTATCGACAGCCCGGTCGCCCATGCGCGTCATGGCCTCAAAGGTTCCGCTGCCGAAGTGCGGCCCAAGCACCGTGTTGGGCAACGCAAACAGCGGGTGATCGGCGGGCGGAGGTTCGACCTCGTACACATCGGCGCCGTAACCAGCGATTTCGCCGGTCTTAAGCGCAGCGACGAGCGCATCTTCATCCACCAGCTGCCCGCGGGCCGTATTGACCAGATAGGCGCCAGACTTCATGGCCTGGAGTTGTCGTGCGCCAATCATGCGCTCGGTCCGGGGCGTCACCGCCGCATGCAGGGCCACAAAGTCCGACGCTGCCAGAAGTTCGTCCAGTTCAACGAACTGCCCCTCAATGCCCGCAGCGTCCAAGCGCGCAGGATCGGGTCGAGCCGTCGCGATGAGCACGCGCATTCGAAAGCCGTGTCTGCAGATCGCAGCGACGCGCCGGCCAATCTCGCCAAACCCGATGATTCCAACGGTCTTTTCGGTCAGCTCGATCCCATCGAGTTCGGTGCGCATTTTGAAGCCGGTGGTGCGGACCGCCTGATCGGCGAGCACCATGCGGCGGGCCAGGGACCACATAAGCCCGACGCTCAATTCGGCGATGGTCTGCGCGTTTTCGCCCGGCGCATTGAGCACGGCGATGCCGAATTCGGTGGCGGCATCGATGTCCACGCTATCCACCCCAGTGCCGACCCGGGAGATGGCCTGGAGATCGTCGCGAACGGCCTCCAGCGCCTCGCGCGGCCAGAGCTCCGTTCCGGCCACGACGCCGCGGCAGCCGCGCGCCGCCTCGACAAGCTCGTCGCCTTCGACAAAGAACGCCTGTCGAACGTGGCAGTGGGCGCGGAGCTTTTGCTCCACGGCCTCGGGAATCGGGAAGGTTTGCAGCACTTTGTCCATGGGTACCACCTGGCGGTTTCGGTTTACGGGCTCGACGTCAGGGCTTTCTGCAAAACATCGGTGTGCTCGATGGCAATGCCACACCCCAAGGCCACGCACATCAGCGGTTGATCGGCCACATGCACCGCAATGCCGATCTCCTGTGCAAGCAACTGATCGAGGTTTCGCAGCAACGAGGTGCCGCCGCTCATCACAATGCCCTTGTCGATGATATCCGCCGACAGTTCGGGCGGCGTGCTCTCCAGCACCATACGGACGCCGCGCACGATTTGCCCCAGCGGCTCGACGATGGCTTCCGTCACCTCGTCCGACGTCACGGTCACCGTTCGCGGCAGGCCCTGCACCTGGTCACGTCCCCGAACTTCCAGAGTCTCGGCGGGATTGAGCACGATGGCGCTGCCGATATTCATTTTGATCTGTTCGGCGGATTGGTCACCGATCATCAGGTTGTATTTGCGCCTGATGTAGGCGCCGATCGCATCGTCGATCCGGTTGCCGCCCACGCGCGAGGACGTGGAGCAGTCAGCCACAACGTCGTTAAGCGAAATCACGGAGATTTCCGTGGTTCCTCCGCCGACGTTCACGATCATGCTGCCCGAGGGCTCGGAGACTGGTACCTGCGCGCCGATGGCCGCGGCCAGCGATTCCGGAATGAGGTGCACTCGTCGCGCTCCCGCCGCCAGTCCGGCGTCCAAGACCGCGCGCCGCTCGACGGTCGTGACGCCGGACGGGACCGCGACCATGATTTCGGGCCGAACCAAGCGAAATCGACCGCACGACCGATCGATGAAGTAGCGCAGCATGGCCTCGGTGACGAGGTAGTCCGCGATGACGCCGTCCTGCATGGGCCGAATGATCCGCAGGCTGCCGGGGGTGCGGCCGACCATCGCGTGCGCGGCGTGTCCAATGGCCTGGATCCGTCGATCCATGCTGACGGCCACCACGGACGGCTCGTTGATCGTGATGCCCTGGCCGATCCGGTTGACCACGACGTTAACGGTTCCGAGGTCGATGCCCAACCGCGGCGCGTTGAAGCCGAAGGGCACTTAGATCGCCGCAGCCGCGCGTCGCACCGGAGCGGCCTGTGGTTCGGTGGTAATGACGGCGCCGAGCCCACGCAGATCACCGGCCAGGTCCTCATAGCCCCGCCGCACGAACTCGAACCCATCGAGCACGGTCTCGCCCTCGGCCACCAGACCGG
>JAPOXI010000093.1 GCA_026707185.1 Chloroflexota bacterium | reverse complement strand
CGACGCCTCCTACGTCAACGGCGAAACCCTCTACGTCGACGGCGCCCTCACCACCCGCATGGCCATCGGCATCTAACCCCACCGTCCACGCCCCCTCTTTCGTAGGGGCGGGTCCCCGACCCGCCCGTCTTCCGCGCAACGCGCGTCCCCTCTTGTGTAGGGGCCGCGTCTCTGACCGGCCTCTTCCGGTCGAGATGCCAAACCGTTCGCAGTAGGCCATCGCACGTCCCAGGCCGCCATGTGGCCCAGGCTGCATGCAACCTGGGACCCGCGCTCACCGCCAGCCCCACCAGGCAACCCAACCAGGCTCCCGCCCGCCGTATCCAATTCTTCGTAGGGGCGGCGTCTGAGACCCGCCCGTCTTGCGCGCAACCCGCCCCCCGTTCGTGGTGAGCCGGGCCGGTGTACCCGCCGGCCCGTGTCGAACCACACCCCCAGGCAACCAACCTGGAACCGCCCTCTTCTCCCGCCCACGTCGGGGCCGGTCTCCAACCGGCCTATTCCGCCCGCAACCCACCGAGAACCCACCGCCCCGTCATTCGCAGGCCCGTCCGATCTGGTAGGGGTACCCCTTGTGGGTACCCAGGGCCAATGTCTCCAAACGCACCCAAGACACCCGCGACCCTTGTGCCTAACGAAGGTCTCCAAACCCTGCCCTCAGGCTGTCGAAGGGGCCCGACTCGAACCCCATCCCCACCAGCCCTTGCCGCAACGACCCGCAACGCCTCCGATCAAACAACCCGCCTCCGGATGAGTCACCTGCGGGCATCCTCAAGACCGACGCCATGAACTTGCCTGCTGACCTTCGGACTGGCGCGATCCGAAACTGCGGAAAGCGTCTACCCAACTGCGTCTGAAGCCGGCGGCCTCAGGTCAATCCGCATCTCCGCAATCCGTTCCGGATCCCTCGCCACGCCGCGCCGTTCCAGCACGGCCAGCATGTCCTCCTGCCTGGGCTGACCAAACGCCAGTCGATACAGCGCCAGCGCCTCCTGCAACCGCGCCCATCGCTCCTCGTCCCGACTCAGCGGAAACGCCATAATCCGCCGCTGGAGCTGGGCCTCGCCCGGGTAAATCCAGTACGGAGAGAGGTCGCCCAGCCCGTCGGAATCTTCCGCCGCCGCTGCTTCGAACGCCGCGGTCCAGGGGTCGCCGACTTCTGACGCCAGCGCGGCCGACCGGTGAGCGGCCGCCACATTCTTTCGGATCGCGTGCCCCTTGTAGCGATCCACCCGCCCCTCCCGCTGCTCGAAGTCGACCGGGTTGCCGGGAAGGTCCCAGTGCACCACCGAATGGCACCACCAGTGAAAGTCGACACCCTCCTGGCCGATAGACGTGGTCGCCAGCACAAACGGCCAAAACGGCGAGTTAAAGGCCGCCCTTACCTCGGGAAGTCTCGCCTCGTCCTGGCTGTAGCGGTTGGCGCCAAAGCGCATCGCGAACCGGCTCGGGAACGCGATGCCCTCGCCGTCAAAATGATCGATGTCGGTTGCCCGGTTCACCGACTCCCGCACGGCAATGGCCCGCCGTGCGATCGCGGCAAGCGAGATCAGCCCCTCATCGGTTGTCGTATTGGCCCCTGATTCACCGGCCAAGTGGTGAATGTACTCGTCCAGAACCGCCTGCAACCCCCCGTCGACACAGTACCGCGCAACCCGGCGCCAATACGCGCCCTCGTCCGCGCGCCCCCTGCCTGGGCCTCCGAAAAGGTTGTCGAGCAGCAGCATCGCGTTGGGCCGCGCGAAGAGACTCCGCAAGCCCGACGCCAGGATCGCCGCCGCACGCCAGTGGCCCAATTCGCTCACGCGGTCGTCCGCTCGCCTCAGCCGTTTGAGCGCTCGCCACGCAATGTTTCCCGGCGCTCCTAGACCGAGCAGCGCACTGGTCGCCACCAGGTCTGCCGGCCGTTCCGACTCCGGCGCCCAATCGCCCAGAGCCTCCTGCATGTGCCTGACGTGCGCGACGAGCGCCTCGCCCCGCTCCTCCTCGGACCAGTGATCGGGAGAAGCTCCCCGCAGTGCGTCGGCAAGGGTTCGTGGCGACTGCGCATGGAGCGCGGCCGCAACGGCGCTGCCTCGCTCGGCCTGTACCGGCGCGAACCAGTGCCAGGCGGCGCTTGCAGTTGCACTCGTGGCGCCGTTCGGGCCGACTACAGCTTCGACGCGGTCGGACGCCCACTCCATCAGACACTCCACGCTCGGCGACTCGGCGTAGTCGCGGGCAGCGTCCAGCGGGTCTGTGCGCTCGGCAAGCGTCGGATCCGGCCAGAACAACGCAAGCGTCGACATCGCAGCCGGCCGCCCATCGGCCATCCGGTAGTCGAGGCGCCTCGCCAGAGCCGCTCGGGCTGCGGGCGTATTCGACTCGTGCCCCGCTCCCGTGAAGATCTGTCGCTGAACCTCGTAGCTCAGCAGCGAAGCGATCGCCGCGGGAGCGGCCACCCAGCTGGAGAAAATGAGTTGCTTGGTGATCTTGGTCGTATCGACTGACGCATACGGTCCGCCGGGTTTGTGATAGGGAAGCGACGGTGGCATCCAGAGCAAACGCCACCAGCCCTGCTTCAGCGTCGCCCCATAGAGCGCGCGCATGCGCGCGTTCGCCCAATCCAGCGGCTGGAATCGCTCGACGTTCGCCCGGTCGATCCGCTGCGCGCCGTGAAACAGCGGGACCAGCCGAGCCCGAGACTCCGCATCCTTCATCCAGTCACGCACCCGCTCCCCAACCCGATATCCGCTCAGGAAGTTCAGAAAGTACGGCGCTGACTTCCAATACTCGACGCTAAGCGGCGCCTTGACCTCGTCCGCGACGCGTCGCAGCGCGACGAAGCCGGCAAAGTCGTCCGATTGCACGCGAAACCGGCTTGTCTCCGTATCGAGCGTCGTAGCGCGCTTGTTGCCGGTGGGCCGCTCGGTTCGAGCGATCCAGCTCCGCAGCTGGGCCTGCACTCGGTCTCGGATACGCGCCGTCGGCTCGCCTGCCAGCGCCGCCTGCCGCAATTCATCGAGACCGGCGCGCAGGGAGTCCACTGGCCCATCCGATGCCGCAAGGAACTCCAGGGTCTTGAGAAAGTCCGCGTAGTGTCCGCCGCCCTCCTCCGCCTCCTCCGCGTACGTGAATGGCTTGTACGGCGTTGCCGAAAGCAACAGCACCCGCGCATCGGACTGGTTGAAGAACTCGTGTGCCAGTTCGGCTGCCTCGCCGCCAGTCTTTAGGTCAAGCAGATCCCGAAAGCGCTGAAACTCGTCCAGGATCACCAGGTCCGGCTCGAGCGCCTCAACAGCGGCTCGCGCCAGCATCCGGCGCAGCCCGCCCACGATCAGGCGCGCCGACTCATGCTGGCTGGTGGTCAGGCTCCGGCGTCCTTTGACCTCGCCGATCAAGGTGTCGAGTGACGCTCGTTCGTTGCTGCGGTCGAAGGTCTCCAGGAATCTTTGCTGAATGCTGGCCTCGAATGGCCGTGCGCGCACCGGGGCGACGTACCAGTCGACGAATCTTTGTCGGTTAGACACGAATCACTGGAAAATCCGCTCGGCCGCGGTCGCTCGCGCACCCTCGAGTCCCAGGTGATCGCGCAGCAGGACGTAGAGCACGGCACGCTCCTTCGCCGTCCCGAGTTGCCATCCGAACTGGAACGATGTCGCCGGCGTGAATGCGACAAATGTGGTCCGCTTCCCCTCGCCGCCCTTCGTGGGCTCCAGCACGTCCGGCTGTGTGATCAGCAGGCTGAGCCGCGTCGCAAAGCTCGGGCTCTCTGAGTTGGTGACATCGAGCTTGCGAATGTTCTGCGCGGCAATGTCCGCGTTGGAGCACACGTAGACGATGTCGATGCGGCCAACGTGATCCACCTGCTGGAGGTGTTTCAGGGTCTGCGCGATGACTTCCTGCGCAACGTGCGTCTTGCCCAGTCCGGTCTCGTCCGCCACGAGAAATCGTCGCGACGAGTCTTGATCGCGATACAGACGCCGAAACGCATGCTCGGCGGTCGCACGCTGAAAGTCGCTGAGCCTGAGTGCGTGCCCCCTGGAGGTCGTATCAGTCACGCAGCGTCCCCGCTCATCGCGCGCCGCGCCTCGAGCACCGGTAGCCACACGTCGTCCCAGCCCGGCGGCAGCACCGCCCGTCCATCCGGTGACCGCCGCAGATGCTCAACGATCTCGTCCAGGTGATCAATGGACTCGGGACTCTCCGCCAGGGCACGCGCCAGCAGCTCCAATACGCCTTGCCCGGCGCCTCCCGACCAGCTTGCCGACCCGTTGCCCGAGGCGCCGACATCGGCGCCGATTCCCGAAGCGAAGCCGATCAGCAGGGCCAGCAGCCGCAGAAACTTCTCCGGCGTGTCGATCTGCCGCGCAAGGATCTGCCGTAGTCGGTCCGCGGGCGCCCCTTCGAGTCGTGAGCACACGACCGTCGAGCGCTCCAGCAACGTCCCCTTGACCCTCCGGCTCGCCGTAAGCCGCAAAAACGCCGTGATATCCGCGAGTTCACGGGGCGGCAACTTGAAGTCAATGGGATCTACCGGACTGACTGAATGAGACTCTTCCGGACGGTTGTGCGGAGCGATCGTGACGCAGGCCCCACTCGGGATGCGGCGCGGTGCTGCGTCGGAGGTAATTCGAGCGACCCAACCCTCGGTCTTTCTAGTGATGGTCGTGTGGAAGCGCACTCCCGCCGAAATATCAAGAAGAAGGTCCTCCAGCGCCCGGCTGTCAGCGCCTTCCGTACAGTCTGGCTGAGTCGTACAGGGATCGTAGGGCGTCAGTAGGGCCCGCAGCGGCGCGTCTTCGCCCACCAGCGCGTCGACCCCAAGCGTCCGTTTTGGCCCGATGAGTTCACACAGGAACTCGACGTTCTGGCTCAGTCCCGCATCCGTCGCATTGGCCGAGCCAACGAAGAGATGCGCTCGCTTGCCCCGCTCGACCGCAAAGAGCTTTGCGTGCAGCTGTGTAAAGAAGCTCTGGTTCGTCTCGCCGTCGGCGTCATCCCCGGCGAGGCTCGCTGTCGGATCAAGCTCATAGACGTCCACGCGATCGAGTGCGTCCGTCGGCAGTGCATTCAGCTCCCCACCACGCGAGATGAGCACGGCCGTCTGGCCGGCTCGCATGCGAAAGATACGCCGAATCGCGCCTTCACGGACGAATGGTGAAATCACGAGCTTTCGATAGCCGCGGAAGTGCTCCTCGACGGAAAACCGGCGCGAGTACCGAAGTCCGATCGGATGGAAGTGGGCCTCTTGCACGCCATCTGGCAGCTCCCATTCGACCCGACGCAACCCCTCGGCGAGCTCGGTCAGGATCGTGTGCCGGTCCGGTAGCAACGGCGTCACGGCCAACTCGGGCAGCGCGCGAATAAACCGCACCAGCGGCGCATTGCCCTGGTTGTTCCGTCGCGCACTCCGACCATCGAGCCAGAGGATCGTGTCCCAACTGCGATCGGCGGTGAGGTTTCGGGAGAGCACCAGCAACCGATATGCGGGCTCCTGGGCTTCGTCGAGGAACCGGAGCACCCAGGTCTTCGGATGAAAGATGTGACCCGGCCGCGGTCGCTCGACCTCGTGGACGACGTCTTCAAGCAGCGCCACCAGGTCGGAGGGCCACCGCCCGGCGCCGATCGCGCCGGCCTGGCAGAAGATGTCGATCCGCTCGCTCATCCCGCGCAGTGACTCCATCACCTCAATGGGATCCGGCTGCTCATCCAATCGAAAACCGGCGAATGCAAGCGGGACCGTCAGCGCCGTCTCCAGGTCAAGCGTGAACGTCGTCGCGACGGCGCGGTCCAGCGAGCAACCCGCGGGCGGGCGCAGCGCGTCGAGCAGCAACTCTCGGCTGTCAGGCGCGAGCACAACCGTTCTCCCGCCCTTCCACGATCTCATTGAGAATCCGCCTGACGACCGGCCAGCGGAAGTTGAGGCGTCCGGATCCGGATGCGCCGCCCCATTGCCGCATCAGGCGGTCATTGACGAGCCGCGCCTGGCCCCGCTTCTGCACGTGTTCCCGCCTCCGAATAAGCTCCCTTGCCTTGCCATCGTCGGCCGGCCGTCCGCCGCTTTCTCGCGCCAGGCCAACCCATTCGCATATGAATGAGCGCGTCGGCAGCGCGGCGGGCCGCCCCTGTGCAGCGACCAGGCCCCACAACCCGTTCAGGTCCCAGGCCCTCGCGTTGATTGCTCGAAAGTCCTGCCGCCACTCGTCAAGCCAGCTCTTGTATTGGTCCCGGCGACCTTCGTGCCTTGAGAGACGCATTTCCTCCGCCCGTTCGGCCAGCAGCAGGTTGTAAAGCAGCGCGGCCCCGTGCATTGCGACGGAAAACCGTCGAGCCTCGTCCAGCGCCTCCCGGACCCGACCGTCCGCCGCAACGGCCTCGGGATCTTCCCAGGCATACGCGCTGGCCGAGTGGCTTTTCCCTTGCATCGCCAGCAACTGCAGCAGGCTATCGGGCACCGCGTCGACAATCCGTTCTCTAAGCCAGGTCGCCTCGTCGTGCGTCAGGGTGAAGTCGCAGCAGGTGAGGCTGAAGAAGTCGTCCGGAGGCGATGGAATCGTTGGCGCCCACACCGCGTCGGGGTGCTCGAGAAACTCGGTCGCTTCATCCTGCGGGCGCGAAACTTGCCGGAGACCCGCAACCTGGCCCTCCGTTCCGTCGCGCCGCAAGATGCCGAATCGTCGCAGGGTGTTCCAGTAGATGCTCGAAGGCAGAATTCGCACCGCGGCCCCCACGTTGCGCCCGATCAGCCCATCCAGATCCCCGCCGCTGCGCAGCGCACCAATCAGCTGCCGTTCACGCCACTCAACCCACTGCGTGAGCTTCGGGCCGCCGTGTCCCCTATGCGCCCCTTCCCGATACAGCCAGGGCACGAACAGCAGGTACCGGGCACGCGTGAGCAGGAACGAGGTTCCCGGAAACAGCGTGTCGCTCAGCGCATCCCGAATCCGCCCGAGCCCCAGTTCGTCTCGACTCTCGGGCTGCAAGAACATCGAAACGATCTCGCGGGCCCGTCGCTGGTCGGTCTCCGAATAGTCAAGCCACGCAAGCCCGGCCGGCGACATGAACTATTCCTCACACGCGGTTCCGCCCGCGGAATTACAGCGCGCCCCGCTCCCCGCTGCAAGTCTGTCGCGGCGCCTGGCGGAACTTCGCTAGTGCGCCGCGCGACGCGGTCTGGTCACACCGCACAAATCGTCGCCTCGAAATCCTGCGTCCTTCGCCAACCACCACATCCGATCCCGCTTCGACTACCCAAACACCCCATCTGGATCCAACGCCCCCCAAGCCACCGCCACCCCCCGAGACACCGTGTCCCCCGCTCCTTGTGGGAGAGGGCTGGGGTGAGGGTCCTCGGGGCAACCAGGCTCAGGCCGGCTATCTCCTCTGCCAACACCGTCCTCAATCCACGCCCCGATCCCAATTCCTCGCAGAACCGCCGCATCCGCCTCAGCCAAATTTCTCTCTGAATAACACCCCACCGCCCGCAACCCGTCCGACGACGCAACCGCCCGCTCAGCCCCCGCCATTCCATCCACCGCCGGCTCCGCTGTCCCCGGCGCCAGATCCTCACACCGCACCAGCGCCACGGCCGCATCCAGCACCTCTCGCTCCAGCACCTCACCCGCTTCCTCGTCCCCGTCCCGCCGCCCCCGCACCCGCAACGTCAACTCCACGATCGCCCCCAGCCGCCCTTCCGACCCCCACAGCGCGTGCGTCACCCCGTAACCCACCGAATTCTTCACCGTCGCCCCGCCCACCGTCAGCACCTCGCCCGTGCCGTCCACCAGTCGCGCCCCCAGCACCCACCGCCGTGCCGGCCCGTCCTGCGACGCACTCGTCGTCCCTCGCCCCGACCCAATCAGCCCGCCCACCGTCCCCGGAGCCTCCAGCCGTCGCACCGGCCACACCAACCCCAGCGGCGCCAGCACCTCGTCCAGATCCGACGCAAGCACCCCGGCCCCCACCCGAACCGAGAAGTCCCGCGCAGCTACCGTGATCCCGGCCAGCCCCCGCATCGACAGCGGCTCCGCGCCCGCAACCGCCCCTGGCGCGAACCGTTCCACGCCCCGGGCCCCCACCACCCGCAGCCGCGACCCATCCGCCCGCGCCCCGCGCACGGCCGCCTGCACGTCACCAACACTCGCCACGTCTACAACCCACCTACCGTCCATCCACGCCCAACACCCGTCCCCTGCCAACCACTCCCCGAACCATATCGCGCCACCCCCCAAATTCGTCCCCGAAATTGACGCCCCCGCCGCCACACCCCACCATCCCCTCACCGGCCGTCAACCCACCACCCACGCGGAGCGCGCCATGTCCGACTACCAGCCCCTCAACCTCACCACCCTCAGCAACGCCTCCGCCGACC
>JAPOXI010000108.1 GCA_026707185.1 Chloroflexota bacterium | reverse complement strand
CCGACACCCTCCGCCACAACCCCCGCTTCGAAGACTGGTACCGCATCCCCGAATTTACCCTCATGCGCTGGCAAAAGCCCTGGCGCGACGCCTCATCGAGCCGGAGATTAGGATGAAGCAAGACCACCCGCGCTCGAACTTGAACATGACCCGACACGCAGTGAACACGAAATGAACTCGGCACCAGCGCCACCCGAAGGACCATACGCCGCTGCCCTCGCCCAATTTGACCAGGCGGCCGACCAGATCGAACTGGATCCCAACCTTCGTGAGGTCCTGCGCTGTCCCAAGCGCGAACTCACGGTGAATTTCCCGGTCGAGATGGATGACGGCTCAATCACCTGCTTCACCGGCTACCGCGTCCAGCACAACGTTACGCGCGGCCCTGCCAAGGGCGGCATCCGCTACCACCCCAGCGCCGACCTGGACGAGGTGCGCGCCCTGGCCATGTGGATGACCTGGAAGTGCGCCGTGATGAACCTGCCGTACGGCGGCGCCAAGGGCGGCGTAACCGTCGATCCGCGCACGCTGAGCCGCCACGAACTTGAGAATCTCACCCGCCGCTACGCCACGGAGATCATTCCGCTGATGGGGCCCGACAGCGACATTCCGGCCCCCGACATGGGCACCAACATGCAGGTGATGGCCTGGATCATGGACACATACTCAATGCACGTGGGCTACTCGGTTCCCGCGGTGGTCACGGGCAAACCGGTAGCCATCGGCGGCTCGGAAGGCCGCGAACGGGCCACGTCCAGGGGAATGCTGGTGGCGACGCAGGCCATGCTTGAACGACTGGGGCGCCCGGCAGCAGGAACCGTTGCTATCCAGGGCGCCGGCAACGTCGGCCTCAATGCCCTGCAACTCTTCAGCGAGGCGGGATTCACCGTCGTCGCCATCAGCGACAGCAGCGGCGGCGTCTACGACTCGACCGGGCTCGATGCCTCGCGCGTGTACACGCACGTTGCGGATGGCGGCTGGCTGGCCGACTACTGCGAAGCCGAGCACATCTCCAACGCCGAGCTACTGGCGCTGGACCTCGACGTGCTGGCGCCGGCCGCCATCGAAGGCCAGATTCACGCGGGCAACGCCGCGGACGTTCGGGCAAGCCTGATCGTCGAAGGCGCCAACGGTCCGGTCACGCCGGAGGCCGACGACCTGCTGAACGACCGAGGCGTCGTTGTGGTTCCCGACATCCTGGCCAATGCCGGCGGCGTGACGGTGTCCTACTACGAGTGGGTGCAGGGCATGCAGCACTTCTTCTGGAGTCGCGACGAGATCAACAGGCTGCTAGCCGAACACATGGGGCGCGCGGCGCAAGAGGTCTGGGATCTGGCACAAGACCGCGACGTCAACCTACGCGAGGCGGCCTACCAAATTGCGGTTGGACGCGTGGCCGAGGCTACCCAGCTTCGAGGGATTTACCCCTAGCCGCGCAGGATTTCGCGGACGGCAGCCCAGCTGAATGGCTGGCCGTTGTCGAAAGTCGCCCCGACTTCGTCAAATGGGTCGCGGCCTTCGTCGCTGGGGTCATAGAGCCGCGTGGGTGAGTTCAGGAGGATCGCGGGGAAGTCGCCGGCCACCATGAAGCCGTGGTGGACGAGCCTGGGAATCAACACCGTGTATTGCGCGTCATCCGGCTGGGATTGGCCCATGGGCAGCATGTCAAGCGTGCCGGCGGTCGACGAGCCGTCCCGACCATCCCAGAGTGCCAGGATGATGTCACCGGCGGCCACGACGAAGCGGTCCTCCTGGTGCCGGTGAACGTGCCATTCGTCCTCGTCACGAGCTAACCCCGCGGGTGTAGTGGAGAAGTAGGTCTGCGCGAACGGCCGCTGCTCGTCCTCGTACACATCCGACCAATCCGTGCGCAGGATTTCGACGAGCGAGCCGGACTCGTCGCGGTTGACCCGGAGTGGTCGCGCAGCCGCGTCGTGGATGCGAAGTCGAAACGAGGTCAGGTCGAGGTCGATTGGAGATCGGTCCGCGGATCGAGTGCCGCCAGTTTAGGCGCCACCGGCTCCGTGGTCTGCGGCTAAGGCCAACGCGCGCTGGTATTCCTCCGGCGTATTGAGATTCCAGAACGACCGAAGGTCCTGATCGAGCATGCGCAAGTCTGCCTCCGGAACTCTGACCGTCGACACGGCGTTGAATACGAGCGCAATCTTCAGTTCGCGGCGATCGATCTGCCGGCGGGCTGGCGCCAAAACCGTCTTGCGATAGACCGCATGCAGCGGCTCGGGCCGGCCGCCGGTCACGGGTACCACCGCGTCGACGCGAGATGCCTGCCTAACAAGATCGAGTATGAGCATCGGGTTGAGGAATGGCATGTCGGCCGCCGCGACGAACGCGAGGTCATGGGCCGCGGCGGCAAGTCCGCTATAGATGCCGCCCAGGCTTCCGGAGCGCGGGTACAGGTCGCCAACGACGCGCGCGCCCGTTACCCCCGGGTCATCGTTGGCCACCAGCACGATGTCGTCTGTAAGCCGCGAGGCGGTAGCCACGACGTGCCCGAGGAGCGTCTGTGGCAAGCCTTGAGGCGCCGGCATCCAGGGCAGGGCACGTTTGTCACGGCCCATACGCCGGCTCTGTCCACCGGCCAGGATGACGACCGAGAAACGTCGGTAGGTCATCGCGACGGACTTCCGTTGACTTCACGCATCGGCCTGCCTACGCTCAAATCAGAACGTCTGGTAGTTCTCCGAGGAGTTCCGATGGCAGCGCCCGAAGCGGTCGGCGACAGCGATTTCCAGTCCAAGGTTCTTGAAGCCTCCACGCCAGTGCTCGTGGATTTCTGGGCCGAGTGGTGCGGTCCGTGCAAGATGATCGCGCCGATCGTGGATGAACTGGCCGAGGAGTATGACGGACGAGTTGCGTTCGCCAAGGTGGACGTTGACGCGAATCCCATGACTCCCGGGCAATTCGGCATACGCGGCATTCCCACGCTGCTGGTGTTCAATGACGGCGCTGAAGTCGGCCGCATCGTCGGGTTCCGTCCGAAGTCTGATCTGGCCGCGGCCCTGGACCAAGCGCTGAACGGAGCATAGAGCCAAGTCCACGCTTCTGTAAGGCCGACGGCGCCCAGGCTGTCGCTAACCGGCGACCAAACTGCTCGCGCCGATCAGTTCCAGCTTGGCGCGATGGACGCTGTCCATCTCGCTGATCAGTTCCTGACGGCGCGCCGTGATTGGCTCGGCGGAGTCACCGTCAGCGGCGAGCCGAGTTTCCTCGAGTTCGGCATTCAGCCGTCGCTCGCGCAGGCGGAGTGTCGCGAATTGCAGTTCCACGCTCAGGGATGCGTCGGTGCCGGGAGCCTCCGCCGCGCGTTCCAATATGGCGGTCAGACGCTGCTGCGACGTAGGGTCAAGGGTCGCACTGATCCGTTCCCAGTCGAGATCGTGGTGCTCGCGAGCCTGAGCCACGATGCGCGCCAGGATGTGCCGCGCTGCGGGATCGGTTAGCAGCGCCGGATCGAGTCGACTGACTAGCTCAGCGTCCCGCACGCCAGCTCTTGCGACGCAACGCAAGAGACCCTCTTCCAGCCTGTCCATCAGCATTGGAGCCGCCGCAGCGGTTTCCTGAGTGCCGCGAGCCGCCGCTCGGGGTGCGCCGCGCCGGCCGTCGCGTGCGGCCATTCGCCGCAGTTCTTCGACTGGTACGCCGCTCAACTCGGACAAGCGACCGAAGTAGTGCGCGCGAACCACGGCGTCGCTTATCTCGGAAACGATCGGCAAGAGTTCACGCATTGCCGCACGCCGACCGCTCAGACTGCCCAGGTCGTGCTGCCCGCCGGCCCAGCGAAAGGCGAAGTCGGCCAACGGCGTTGGGTTGGCGATCAGGTCGCGCCAGCGCTGCGGCTTGGAGCGAACCAGCGAGTCCGGGTCGTCGCCAACGGGCAGCTCGGCAATCCCGATGTCCGTCGTCAGGCGGTCTTCGTGCCGGACCAGCCCCCGCACGTCGACGGTGGTCCCCGCCTCGTAATCGCCGGCCTCGCGCACAACATCCAGCCCTCGTCGGGCAGCCGCCGCACCCGCCGCGTCGGCATCCAGCGCTATGACCACGCGAGACGCGCCTGACGTCGTGAGCATGCGCGCCTGCTGCTGCGTGAGCGAGGTACCCATGGAAGCCACGGTGTTGGCGAACCCGGCTTCGTGCGCGGCGATCACGTCCATGTAGCCCTCGACGATTACCGCGGTTCGCTCCTCGCGGATGGCATCACGAGCCAGGTGGTAGCCGTACAGGAGGTGGCCCTTGGTGAAGACTTCGGAATCGCGGGTGTTCAGGTATTTCGGCTCGATGTCGCGAAGCGTGCGCCCCCCGAAGCCGACGACCTCGCCTGACTGTTTCCAGATGGGGAAGATCAGGCGGTCGAACAGGTAGTCGCGGTAGCCGCGCTCGTCTGAGCGGGCCAGGCCGGCGGCTTCGATGGCGTCGTCCTTGAAGCCAAGCCTGCGCAGGTGGGCAAGGAGCGGCGAACCGTGCGCGCTGGCGTAGCCCAGACCGAATTGCGCGACTGTCTTGTCTGCCAGCCCCCGCGTCCGCACGTAGACCCGTGCTTCCTCAGCAGCCGGAGACTCCAGGAGCTGCCGGTGCAAGAACTTCTGGGCCTCGGCCAGCAGGCCGAGCATCGCGGCCTGCCGACCGCGACGCTCGGGATCGGCGGGTCCACGCTGGATTTCGATGCCGGCTTCGCGGGCGAGTTCGCCCAGGGCGTCGGGAAACTCGATGCGGTTTCGACGCATCACAAAGGTGAGTAAATCGCCGCCTTCGCCACAGCCGAAGCACTTGAAACTGCCGCGGTCGGGAAAAACGAAGAAGGACGGCGTCTTCTCGCTGTGAAACGGGCACAAGCCCTTCCAGTTGCGGCCGGCGCGCTGCAACCGAACGTCTCGGCCGATGTACTCGACCGCGTCCAGCCGGGCCTTGACTTCCTCTACCGGCGTCGCCATCTCGGGCCGAGCTTAAGGCACCCTGCGGCGCGTGGCGCGCTACAGGTTCGGCGCGGCGAGAGTTGAGATTCGAGCGCGCGAGATTGTCCGAGCAGCGAGGGCTACGGCACAAAGATGTACTCGTCGAAGTCACAGATCGGCCGGTAGCCCAACCGCGCGTATAGCCGGTTGGAAACCGGATTAGCCAGGTCCGTGAACAGCGCGCAGAACAGGCGACCTTCGTCGAGCAGCAGTTGACTCAGGTCCGCGACGCAGGCCGAGGCGAATCCGCGGGCTCGATGTTCCGGCGGGGTGTAAACGAAGTTGATCCTGATGCCGCGCGGGGTGGGCCCATCGCAGGCGGCCATCGACACCGGTCCCCCGTTGTCCCACACGTACATGCGTCCAAGGCCGATGCGCTTTTTCACGGTCTGTTCGCCAGGTGACGGGTCCTCGGACCGCAGTTCGATGTTCAGGGCATCGGCCCACCTGGCCAGGGGTTCCACGTCGGACATGGCGGCCCGTCTGAATACGCCAGGCGGTCGCCTGGGCGGGACGAGCTCAGTCAGTTCGTGGACCCGCGAGTGCATTTGGAAACGCGTCTCGTGTCCCGTCCGCGCGTGCCAGCACTCCAGAAAGCTCTCTGTAGTTCTTGCTGGACCGATAACTCCGGGAAGCGAGGAAGTGTCCGCGCTCAACTGCTCGACCAGCGCTTCAACGGCTGCCGGCCGCCCGCGAGACAGGATCATATTCGCCCCGGACTGCAGCGCCGCCATGACGCAGGCTCCGCCGCGATCCACGGTCAGCGCGTGCTCGGCCTCCGTCGCGCTGGACGCCACCCCGAGCATGAGCACATTCTCGGCCTCGCGCTCAGCGAGGAAGCCCTGCGCTCGCGACAGAAACGCTTGCGCGTCCGGGTGCCGCCTTACGACGAGGTTCGCCATCTGCCGGCTCGGCCTAGACCTCGGTCCGAGCTACCGGTCGCGGAAGCCCTGCTCCAGGCGGGCGTGCGCGGCCGCGATGCGAGCTACCGGCACGCGGAACGGGGAGGCGCTGACGTAATCCAGGCCCAGGGACTCGCAGAAGTCGATGGAAGATGGGTCACCGCCGTGCTCGCCGCAGATCCCGACCTCAATGTCAGCGCGGGCGGCGCGACCCTGTTCGGTCGCGGTGCGCATGAGGGCGCCGACGCCGTCGCGGTCCAGCACACCGAAGGGGTTGTCGACGAGGATGCCGTCTTCCACGTACTTGAGCAGGAAGCGTCCCTCAGCGTCGTCTCGGCTAATCCCAAAGGTGGTCTGCGTGAGGTCATTGGTGCCGAAGCTGAAGAACTCGGCCACGCCTGCTATCTCGGTTGCGGTCAGACAGGCCCTCGGCACTTCCAGCATGGTTCCGAACTTGTAGTCGATCCGGTCGCCGGAGCGCTGCTGCACGTGCTCGGCCGTGGCCCGTAACCGGGACTCGATGGTGGTGAGTTCGGAAATGTGGCCGATGAGTGGAATCATGATTTCGGGCAAGACGTGCACGGCCTCGGCCTTCAATTGCAAGGCTGCCTCCACGATGGCCTGGACCTGCATCTCGTAAACCTCGGGATAGACGAGACCAAGGCGGCAGCCGCGCAATCCCAGCATGGGGTTGAATTCGTGCAACTCGGCGGCGCGCGCCACCTTACGGCGGGCAAGGGCGACTTCGGCTTCCGACGCGCCGTCTCGCTCCAGCGTGGCCAGTTCGTCCTCAACACCGCTTAGGAATTCGTGTAGCGGCGGATCGAGCAGGCGGATGATGACCGGCAGGCCATGCATCGCCCGCAGGATGCCGATGAAGTCTGCGCGTTGGATGGGCAGCAGGCGGTCAAGCGCACGGCGGCGCTCAGCCTCGGACTCGGCCAGGATCATTTCCTGGACGATGGGCAGGCGATCGCCCTCGCGGAACATGTGCTCGGTGCGGCAAAGGCCGATGCCCTGGGCGCCATACGAGCGCGCCAATTCGGCTTCTTCTGGCGTGTCGGCGTTTCCCCAGACTTGGAGCCGGCGGACTTCGTCGGCCCAACTGAGCAACTCGTGAAGCTCCTGCGTCATCTCGCCGGGGATAAGCGGCACTTCGCCGCGGATCACGTTGCCAAGGGTGCCGTCGATGGTGAGCACATCGCCCGCCGAAACGACCTCGCTACCGACCCGGAATTCGCCGGCGTCAATATCGATGTCGAGGACTTCGCAGCCCACGACGGCCGGCAGCCCAAGCTGACGAGCCACGATGGCCGCGTGGCTGGTCGCGCCTCCGCGCGACGTCAGGATGGCCTGGGAGGCGGCCATGCCGTGGAAGTCGTCGGGCGAGGTTTCGGGCCGCACCAGGATGACCGGGTGGCCCTCCTCGGCCAGCGCGGCGGCATCGTCGGCGGTAAACGCCACTTCGCCGGTCGCGGCGCCCGGGGATGCATTGAGGCCACGGGCAATGGGATCCACGGGTGTTGACGCGTCAATGCGTGGGTGCAGCAGGGCGCTGACCTGCTCGGCCTCGACGCGTCGAACGGCGGTTTCGCGGTCGATCTTGCCCTCGTGGACCATGTCCACGGCAATGCGTACGGCGGCGGCCGGGCTGCGCTTTCCGGCGCGCGTTTGCAGCATGAAGAGGCGGCCGTCCTCGATCGTGAACTCAAGGTCCTGCATCTCGGCGTAGTGGGCCTCGAGGGCATGCGCATACGCCTGGAACTCGCCGTAGACCTCGGGCAGCGTCTGGCGCAACGTGCTGATCTGTTCCGGAGTGCGGATGCCGGCCACCACATCTTCGCCCTGGGCGTTCAGGAGATACTCGCCAAAAAGCTCCGGCTTGCCGTCGTTTGGGTCCCGGGTGAAGGCCACGCCGGTACCCGAGCGCTCGCCCATGTTGCCGAAGACCATGGTCTGCACGTTGCAGGCCGTGCCCCAGTCGTGCGGCAGGCGGTGGAAGTTTCGGTAGTCCACTGCCCGGCGGCCGTGCCATGAGTCGAAGACGGCCCGGATCGCGCGTTCCAGTTGCTCGTGCGGGTCCTCCGGGAATCGCTGACCGGTCTCCTCGAAGATGAGGTTCTTGAAGTCGGCGGTTACGGCCTCCCACTCAGGCGAAGTCAGCTCGGGGTCATCGGACTTCCCGAGGCGCTCTTTGTGCTCGTGAATGATGTCTTCGAAGGCGCGACTGTCGAGACCCAGGACGATCGAGCCGAAGCCCTGCACGAATCGTCGGTAGGAGTCGCGGCTGAAGCGCGCGTCGCCGGTGAGAGTCGTCAGACCCTCGAGGGTCTGGGCGTTGAGTCCGAGATTCAGCACAGTGTCCATCATTCCGGGCATGGACACGCGCGCGCCTGAGCGCACGGAAACCAGGAGCGGATTGGTGGGGTCGCCAAAGCGCTTGCCCGTCTGCATCTCGACTTCGTACAGCGCGCGATCGATCTGCTGCTGCATGCCGGCCGGGAACTTGCGGCCGTCTTCGTAGTAGGCGAGACACGCCTCGGTCGTGATCGTGAAGCCCGGCG
>JAPOXI010000024.1 GCA_026707185.1 Chloroflexota bacterium | reverse complement strand
GGTGGCGCATGACGCGGCCATCCATGCTGTCGGTCATGAAGAGGAGGATGTTGGGTGGCATGGGTTGGAGAGGTGGTTGAGGGCTAGGGATTGGCAAGGATTGTTGCACTTGGGGGTTGGGGCAGTGCCAGCACCGGCGTTGGACCAGTTGACATCGACTGGGAGTCGATCGGGGGTGGGTTGCCAGGAAGTCGAGATTCCTCGCAGGACCTCGGAATGACAGTAGGGGCTAGCAGGTGGGTTGGTATTCGTTGGGTTTGAAGATGCCGGCGGTGAGCTGGAGGTGGCGGACGTAGCAGACGATCTGGCTGACCTGGGTTTCGGTGACGCCAGGGACGGGGAGCATGTTGCCGAAGGTCCAGTGGTGCTGGCGGACGCCGCGTACGACGGCGAGGTGGAAGGCGGCGTCGCCGTGGTGGCCCGGGTGGTAGACGCGGTCGATGAAGGTAGGGCCGAGGTTGGTGCCGGTGGCTTTCGGGCCGTGGCATTGGGCGCAGTGGGTGTTGAAGACGGTTTCGCCTTGCCTGGCTGTCTCCGACAGTTCTGCTGGACCACTCGCGACGGCCTGAGGTGGTGATTCGTGGTCAGTGTGGGGTGCGGAGGTTTCGCCGCAGGCGATGAGGGCGACGAATAGCACAAAGAAAAGTGGGAGGGACGCCATGGTGGTGGGATGGCGTCCCTCCCGAGATGCCCTGGCCGGGGGAGCGCAGGGCGCCTTCCGGGGCGTCGGAAGGCAACTGGATGTCATGAGAGGTTACATGTCGACGATAGGCATGGTAACGCGGACGTTGCCGCCGGCGGAAGATTGAAGGGCTCCGAGCAGGACTTCCATGACCTGACGGGCTTCCTTGGGTCCGCACGACGGGGTGCCACCGTTGTTGATCAGATCGATGAGCTCAACGACGGCGCCAGCGATGTGGCCCTGGGTGTACTGGGTGTGGGGAATGTCGGACGTGACCAGGACGCGAGATTCGTTCTGGGTGGTGAGGGTGGTTCGCTCCTGGGTGACGCGCAGGATGCCATCGCTGCCGAAGACGTCGACATCAAAGACGTTGGGCATGGGCTTGCACATGTTCCAGAAGGCGCGGACGTCGTTGTCGTATTCGATGAGGATGCTGACGGCGGGGTCGGTGTCGGGGTCGTGGCCGCCGTCGCTGGCGTAGCGGGGGCCGTAGTCCTCGAAGTTGATCTCGTTGACGGCGTAGACGGCGGTGGGGTTGCCCTGGGCGTACCAGTTGATGGTGTCGCACATGTGGGTGCCGTTGCGGAACAACATGGCGCGGGGGCCGCCCTGGTTGGCGACGACGCGCTTGACGTCACCGATGGCGCCTTGCTCGATGAGCTGGGCGGCCTGGACCCAGGGGAACATCCAGCGGCGGGAGTGGTCGACGAGGAAGGGGATGCCGGCCCTGGTGACGGCTTCGATGATGCGGTCGGCGTCGGCCAGGGAGGAGGCGATGGGCTTTTCGCAGAGGATGCCCTTGACGCCGGCTTCGGCGCCGTCGATGCAGATCTGGGCGTGGACGTTGTCGCCGGTGACGACGCTGAGGATGTCGAGGTTCTCTTTTTCGAGCATCTCGACGTGGCTGGTGTAGGTGTTGACCTCGGGAAGGGTTTCGTTCCAGTCGGCGTTGAAGTTGGCGATCGCGCCTTCGTCAAGGTCGCAGACAGCGACGACTTCGGTGTCGGCGACATGGTGGTAGGCGGCGACGTGGGAGTGGGGCATGGCGGTGCCCCAGCCGGGCTCCGCTCCGACGGCGGCCGGCCGCTGGCCGATTCCAGTAAGTCCTACAACGCCGGCGCGCATTTGATCGCTCATGACTGCCTCCGTGGCAACCCGCACGCCGGGCCGAGCCGGCGGCTGGGAGTTGATTGTACGGCGCGGGGAGCTAGAGCGACTGAAGCGCCTGGATGATGTTGGCGGCGGGGGTCAGGTCGTGGATGCCAGCGTAGATGTGTTTCCAACGAATAATGCCGTTGGTGTCGATGACGAAGGCGGAGCCGGTGGCGAGGTTGTCGCCGTAGAGGTTCCAGACTTCGTAGGCCTTGGGCACGTCGGTGGAGAGGTCGTAGGCGACCTTGAAGGGGACGCCGAGGCTGTCGATGGCCCACTTGGCCCCTTCAAGGTTGTCGGTGCTGACGGCGACGACTTCGGCGTTTTGCGCGGCGATCTGCGCGTAGTTGTTTTGCAACTCCACGAGTTGCGTGCGACAGGTGCCTCACCAGAAGGCGCGGTAGAAGACGAGGACGACGTTCTTTTGGCCCTGGAAGCCGGCGAGGCTGATCTCGCCGCCGGTGGCGCTGGGGAGGGTGAAGAGCGGGGCCACGGGGCCGGCGGCAACCTGGGGCGCTGGAGCCTCGGTGGCGGCGGGCGGCGCCTCGGTTGGCGCCGGGGTAGGAGCAGCGGTCGCCGGGGCCGCGGTTGGCTGAGGCGCCGCGTTTGTGGGAGCAGGGGTTGGGGGCGGCGATGGCGCCGCGGTGGCCGGGGGCTGCGTGGCCGGGGCCTGGGTCGCCTGGGGCTGAGAGGCCGGGGCCGGGGTCGCGGTGGGAGCTTGGGGCGCCGGAGCTTGCGTAGCAGCCGGCGATTGCGTGGCCGGCGCGGGCGGCTGCGTGGGCGCGGCGGCCACGACGGTGGCGGCCGGTGCGGCGGTCGGAGGCGGGGATGCGGGCGGCGGAGCAGCCGGAACTGCGGCGGCGGTGGCGGCGACGGCGGGCGGTGTTGGCGCCGGTTCGGAGTCCTCGCCGCAAGCAGCGAGCGAGATCGTCACGGCGCCGGCGATGGCGGCGAGGGCGAGCCAGCGGATCCGTCCGGGTCTCAGTCTTTTTGCGTTGGTCATTTGCATGGGGTAGATCGAGCCTGACAAATCGGGCGAGGGTTGGTTGGCACGCGTTGGGCGAGCCGCCGCACCCTCCTATGGCCTAAGGTTAGCGCGCCGCAGCGGTGTGTGTGCGAGGAAGGTGCGAGATGGCGTGCAAGGACCGGTATCGGGCGGCGGTGGTGGGGTTGCGCGGGATTGGCGCGGGGGCGGTGAAGGAGACGCTGAGCGGGAACCGGCGGGCGGCGCCGCATACGCATGCGTCGGCTCACAGCGCGCACGAGCGCGTCGACCTGGTGGCGGCGTGCGACCTGGATGGGTCGCTGCTGGACAAGTTTCGCGAGACGTGGGGCGAGGGGCCATCGCTGTACGACGACCTGGACGCGATGCTGGGCGCCGAAGATATCGACATCCTGAGCATTGCGACCTCGGACCACACGCATGCGGATCTGGGCATCACTGCCATTGAAGCAGGTGTTCCGATGGTTTTCTGTGAGAAACCTATGACGACGTCGCTGGCCGACGCGGATGCGCTGGTCGGGGCGGTGGAAGACGCGGGGACGGCGTTCAGCGTGGACCACACGCGGCGCTGGGACCCGTTTTTCCGGCAGGCGTATGACTTCATCCAGTCGGGACGGATCGGACGGGTGGTGCGGGTTGTTGGGACGTGGGGCGGGACCCGGGCGCTGGAGTACCGGAACGGCTCGCACACGGTGGATGCGGTGAATATGTACGCGGGCGGATCGCCGCAGTGGGTGGTGGGCGTGCATGAGCCGCCTGGCGAGTGGGCGGAGCCGGCGCCGAGCGCGCTGGTGCAGTACGACAACGGGGTGCTGGCCTTCATCAACCAGACGAAGTCGATGCCGAAGTTCACCGAGTGGCAGGTGTTCTGCGAGCAGGGGCGGGTGCGAATTGGCGGGGTGCACTCGACGGTGGAATACGCCGCGACCACGCCGAGCGGGCAGGAGGACTGGCTGGAGCGTCAGCTGCCGACGCAGAAGGTGTACCGCTCGGCGATGTTGTCGAGCATCGACGATCTAATTCGCCGGCACGAGGGCGGGCCGGAGACGTTTGCGAACGTACGGACGGGGTTGATGGCGGTGGAAGTGATCGAGGCTATGCGACGATCGCATGACGCCGGGCAGGCGAAGGTGGAGTTTCCGCTGGCGCGGGGTGTGTGAGACTCGGGCCGAAACGCGCCGCCGGTCGGGCGCCGGCGGGATTGGTGAGGACTGACGATGGCTGAGAGCGACCCCGCTTCCGACGCACTGTGCGACGTGGTTTACGGCCTGGCCGTGGTGGGCACGGTTTCGGCCGACGGAGAGCCGAACGGGATGACGGCGAACTGGATGTCGCAGGTTTCGTTCGATCCGCGAATCTTCGCGGTGGCGATCCAGGACACGGCGCACACGCGCAAGAACATTGACGAGACTGGCGTGTTCAGCATTTCGGTGCTGCCCGAAGGATCCAAGGACCTGTCGCTGAAGTTCACGGCGAAGTCGACGAGCGGCGAGGGCCGCCTGGAGGGCGAGCCGGTTTCAACGCACGAGACCGGGACGCCGGTGCTGGACGCGGCGACGGCGTGGTTCGAGTGTAAGGTAGTGTCGTCGTCGCAGCCGGGGGACCACGTCGTGTATTTCGGCGAGGTGATTGGCGGCGGCATGGGCGAGGGTACGGCCACGACGCTGCGCGACACGGGGATGAGCTACGCGGGGTAAGCCAGCGCGCTGTCCGGAAACCGGTTGCGCTAGGGTTAGGCGTTCGACGGGTTTCTGACAGGTTAGAACCATGAGCCTGTGGATTCGATCTGCACGTCGTGGACTGCAGCGGTCGTCGCTGGTTGGTGTCGCGTTTCTAGTGGCGCTCAGCCTGGCGTTGGGCGCCTGCGGCGACGAAGAGCTGAAGCGACAGGACTACAGCAGAGCTATCGCGCCGGAGCGCTGTGGCGGATCTCATGGAGGCCCCTGCTAGACGGGTTCGGTTGACCGCTGAGGCCAGTCGGGCTTTAGTCGGGTGCGGCCGGCGCCGAGGCGCGTGCGGCTAGCCGGGCGTCCAGGCGGTGACGGCGGGCCACCAGACGGGGCGGATGATCATCATGGCGAAGGCGAAGAGGACGAGGACTGCCAGAGCGATCCAGCCGGTAACCCAGCGCCTCCAGCCGAGGGTCCATTGACGACCCGCGCGGAAGTGGACTTCGGCCGGGAGCATGACGCCTAGCCAGATTGCGGTTGCCAGCCCCATGGCGACCGTGCTGGTGACGAGGAAGGTCGGGCTCATCCGATAGGAGTTGGTAAGGGCGAGGCCGAGGCCACTGGCGAGCAGCAGGGACATGGAGGGGGCCGTCACCCAGCGGTTGAGAGCACGTAACACGGGTTCGGTGGGAAGGCCGTCGGTCCAGCCGCCGGCCAAGGCCATGCGGCGTCCCTGGATAACGACGACGAGAGCTACGGTAAAGGCCCCGAGGGCAGCCGTTCCGCTGAACTGATGGACAACGAGCAGGAAGTTCCAGAGCTCGAGCGTCACGGCAGACGGGCTACGAGCGCCGGGCGATCAGACGCGCCAGCGTTCCTTGATTTCGGTGGGAACGATGACGCCGAAGCGGATTTCGGTGTCGGCGGTGGGCTTGTAGCTGATGGTGGCGGCGCGGGTGCCTTCGGGGACTTCCCAGCTGCGCCAACCGCGTTCCTCGGCGCCTGGAGCGGGTCCGGCGTTGGCCAGACGAGCGGCGGGGGCGGCCTGGCGGGCGATGCCGGTGCCACCGCCAGCGAGCTCAAGGGTCATGACTTCAGGATCAAGGTTGATTGAGCCGGTGCCGCTGTTCTGTACCTTGAAGTGGGCGGAGAAGAACATGAACCCGGGCTCGGCGTTATCAAAGTTGCCAAACGAGCGGGTGGCGCCGACTTCGGTAAGGGTGATGTTGGCCCCGCCCTTGTCAACCGTCCCGCCGACCTGCGCGTCCACGGGACCCGGGGGATCGACGGCGACTGGCGCGTCACCGGCCGACTCGCCGCAGGCGGCCACAGCGGCGACGAGCACACCGGCAAGCACCGCTCCGAGCACAGCACGGCGACGGATGTGGAATCGGGTCATCAAATACAACCTTGGGAGTGCGACCGGCCACCGTCTCGGAGGCGGCATCAGCTTATCGTATGCGGTGCCCTAGCCGGAGGTGCTCGCAGAGCCGGACGAAGAACGACGAGCGTGGACGTCAGACGCGACGAAGGTCGCCGACGACGTTCCAGCGGTCACGAACCTCGTCAGATAGCGTGAAGCCGAAGCGAATCTCATGGTCCGCGGTTGGCCGATAGCTCAGGGTGGCAGCGCGGGTACCCTCCGGCACTTCCCAGCTCCGCCAGCCGGTCAGATCCTGGCCCGGCGGTGGGCCGCTGTCGCGCAGGCGGGTACCGGGATTGAATAGCCACGGTCGACCGACGCTGCCGTCGGGCAGTTCGAGCACTAAGTCGTCGGGTCCCTGAGCAAGCACGCCGGTCCCAGTGTTGCTGATGGAGATCCTGGCCGCGATGAAGACCTTGCCTTTGTCGGCTTGCTCGAAGCGATCAAACGATCGCGCTGCCCCGACCTCGAAGAGCGTAATGCTCACGCCCTCGCCCTTGACAGTTTCGCCGGGGCCGGCATCGACAGGTCCCGGGGGCGTGGGCTCGGCTCTGGGGCCGGCCTCGCCGCCGCAGGCGGCCGTCGCGGCGAGGACGAGTCCGAGCAGCGCAGAGACCGAGCGCCGCCTCGCGAGTGACCGTCCGAAGATTGCCGTCAACATGCAACGACCGACCGTACAGAGCCCGACGTAAGAGCATCGTAACCCGCGACGTGCCAAGCCACGTGGCATCGGGAGTTCGAAGCGCCCGCGACAGGCTGGTCGTCAGCGACCACGGCACTGGCCGCGGCGCCGCACTAGCCGCGTTGCCCAGGGTTCCGCAAGGGTGCGCAGCTACGACGGTTGACCGTCGTCTCGGTTCGCCGCATCATGAGAGGTGATACAGCGGGCGCCGCGGATGGTCGGCTGCCCTCGGACGTTTCCGTTTGAGGAGGCGCCGGATGGTTTCAAGATCAATTCACCGCGCGGGTCGTGCGGGGAAAGTCGCGGGTGTAGGGCTGGTGCTGGCGATCGCGCTCACGCTGACAGCGTGTGGCGATAGCGAGCCAAAGAGAAGCGGTGAGTTCAAGCTGAACCCCGGCGACTTCTACTGCACCGGCTACAAAGAAGGCAGCGTGGGCAACTCGAACCTGCTGCCAGGCGACCACTACTGGGAAGGCACGCTCGGCCAGGACTGCGACTCGTAACGCTCCGGTAGGCGCCGGTTTCGGCGCGGTCTGCCGGTCGTTGTCGATGGTGTTGCCGTGCTTCATGGACGATTGAGCGTGGTGCATCATGCTACATAGGTATCCGCGCGAGGTTGCGGAGGGTGTGTTCGCCCTTGGGGGTTGGTGGGGCGCGCTGGCGTACTTGGCCGTTGGTACCGAAACGCTCCTGATCGATACCGGGGTGGCCCGCGTGGCAGGAGCGATCCAACGAGCGATCCAGACAACCGGCGTTAGCCCGGCGGCCATCGACCAAATCGTGCTGACGCACTACGACTACGATCACTCGGGAAGCGCGGCGCAACTGGCGCGAGACCTGGACGCGCCGGTGGTCATACACGACGCAGACGCAGCGCTGGTAGCGAATCCATCGGAGAGTCCGGGCTTGCGGCGGCTGCTGTATCACCAACCGGTTCCCCAGGTGCTTCGCTGGGAATCCCCAGAAATCGCGATGACCCTCAGCGAAGGGGATACGGTGGGCGACTGGCAGGTGCTGCACACGCCCGGTCATACGCCCGGGAGCATGAGCCTGGTGCGGGACGACGTGGGGATTGTGGGAGACGCGCTGGTGTACATGCTCGGCAAATTGCGTCCGAATGTGCGGCACCTTTCGACCGACATGGCGGCGCAGGAGGCATCGACGCGACGGCTTGCAGATACCGGATTGCGGACCGTGCTGCCGGGGCACTATGCGCCATGTACGAGGCCCGGTGCTGTAGAAGAATTGCGGCGGCGGCTGGCAACGTAATTCGGGGAGGTCGAGTGCACTTCGGGTAAGCTGGCGCTCGCTTTGCCGGGATGTACCAGGGCGTGGGCAAAGCCGCCTGGAAGGGATTCGAGAATGTTCTCAACTCGTCGGTCAGCCTCCGTGGGCCTCGCGCAGGTGCGAACCCTGCCAGCCCTTCGACATGTGGCCATGGCCGCCCTGGCGGTCCTCGTGGCGCTGGCCTTCACGGTCTTCGGATCCGTAGGGCGGGTCTCGGCGGTTCAGGCGGACTGTGAGTTTGTGCTTGGCTTTGGGGCGCTTCAGGCCATGGCGCCGAGCACGGTAGGCACGTGCGTGGACAACGAGCAGCACGATGCGAGCGACGGGATGACACGCCAGCAGACGTCGAGCGGCGTGCTTCTGTGGGATAAGGCGACCAACTGGACAGGATTCACGGACGGCTACCGCACGTGGGTGAACGGCCCGCGCGGTCTGCAGGAGCGGCTGAGCATTGAGCGATTCGACTGGGAGCCGGCGTCAATTGCCCTGGGAGCGACCGCCGAGGCGGACGCCGCGACGCTTGCGTATGTGTCGGCAGCGATTGCGGCGTACGAGCAGGACGGCCTGGCGGCGACCGCGGCGCACTACAACAGCGAGGCAAGTATCGAAGGCGGCCGTTCGCTGATGATGGTTGACCGATCGTCCTTGACGCTGCTAGCCGCGCCGATCTTCCGAAACCTGGTGGGAGCCACGCTGCCCAGGGGTCACTCGCTCTTGCGGGTCATTCAAGTCGTTAATGAAGACGGGGGCTGGGTGA
>JAPOXI010000110.1 GCA_026707185.1 Chloroflexota bacterium | reverse complement strand
TGAGGGCGACTTCGTCGATATCGCAGAGCGCCACCAGTTCGGCGGCGTCGGAATGCACGTAGGCGTCGGCGTGGTTGCGCCCGACACCGCAACCCACCACGACTGCCCTCAGCGTTTCAGCGGCCATGCGCACGGCCTTTCGCACCTCTGGCGCTCGCCATATTGGTCAGGTCGAGCGCGTTCGGTCAACCTGCCGCATCGACATCCATGGGCCGCTGGGCTAGGGGGATCGTTCCCGCGGGTCCGGGGCGCCTTGTGCGTATGCGCTACGGTGCCTTGAGTCAGCGAGGTCTGGCCTGGAGAGACGTGAATGAGCGCTCGCCGAGTAGCCGTGGTAACGGGTGGCGCTACCGGGTTGGGACGAGCCTCGGCGCTTCGAATGGTGGAGGCCGGTCGAGCCATTGCCATTTGGGACCTCGATCTGGATGGCGCCCTGCGAACGGCGACCGAGGTGCGCCAGCGCGGCGCCGAAGCCCACGCGGTCGAAGTCGACGTGGCTTCGTTGGACGCGCTGACGGCCGCTCATCAGGCCACGACGGAAGCGCTGGGCCAAGTCGACATCCTGGTGAACGCCGCGGCGATCATCGGCTTGGACGCGAGCGTGCTGGAAACGCCGCTGGACGAGTGGGACCGGGTGCTGGCGGTCAACCTGACGGGGACCTACCTGGCCTCCCGGATGGTGGTTGGCGGCATGGCCGAGCGGGGTTGGGGACGGATCGTGAACTTCACGTCAGGCGCGAGACATGGGACGCCGGCGCTGATCCCGTATGCGGTGAGCAAGGCGGGCGTGGTGCCGATAACCCGCGCGTTCGCGCGGGAATTCACCGCACGCGGGGTGCTGGTGAACGCCGTTCTGCCCGGCCGGGCGCTGACGAACATGGTGGTTTCGCGAGTCCCCGAAGAGATCGTGCGCAAACCGCCGGTGGCGATCGGGCGCTACGCGGATCCCGAGGAGGTCGCTGAAGTGGTGGCTTTTCTGGCCAGCGAGCGCAATACCTACATGTCCGGCGGGATCGTTCCCGTGGATGGCGGAGGCTGAGGATGCGACTGGGAATCTCCGGCACGCTGCTGCCGGACGACATACGCGACCTGACGCCCGAGGCGGCGCGCACGCTGCGCTCGTGGGGGTATACGGGCGTGTTTACGCGGTTGGGCGGGAACGATCCGCTGGATCCGCCGTCCGACGCCGAGTGCCGGCGCTTCCGCGACGTCCTGGCCGACGCCGGCCTGGATCACTACATGGCCACGGGCTACTGGCAGAACCTGGTGCATCCGGTTGCCGGGACCCGGCGGCGCAACGTCGAGGTGCTGTGCGCGGCTTTGCGGCTGGCCGGGCGGCTGGGGGCAACCTGTATCGACACCGGCCCGGGGAGCATGAGCGATACCGGTCCCTGGTCGCCGCACCCTGAGAACTGGGCGCCCTGGGCCGAAACGAACCTGGTCGACTCGCTGGGCCGGGCCGCCGAGGTGGCGGCGGAGGTGGGCGTGCGCATTCACCTGGAGGGCCACCAGTACGTCACCCTGCGCGACGCGGGCACTACCCGGCGGGTGGTAGATGCGGTCGGCTCGCCCTGGGTGCGCGTGGACATGGATCCGGTGAACTGGATCACGCTGGATACCTACTACGACACGGGCTCCGCCATTGACTCGATGTTCGACACGCTGGGCGAGCGTATCGGCAGCGGGCACAGCAAGGACATTTCCATTTGGGACCGGCATACGGTGCACCTGGACACCGTGACCACTGGGCGGGGGGCGATCGACCACCAGCGCTATATGCAGCGGCTGGAGGCGTTGGATCCGGATATTTACCTGATCGTGGAGGGGTGTTCGACGGAGGATGCGGCGGGGGTTTACAGTTTTTTGGCCGGGGAGGCGGAGCGGGCGGGGGTAGTAGTCCGGTAATCCGCGCCCAGTCAGCCGCACCCCGACAACACTGCGCTTTTTCCCTTTCCTTAGGACGAATGAGCCTTTTGCCCGGGGCTGGGGAGAGACTCCAGGCATTCGACCCTCACCCCCGGATGAAGTCCGGGGCAGGCTCTGACCCTTTTCCCCAGGCGAGGAATTAAGGCGCGGGCCATACTGCTGGGTTGCCCCGCCGCCGAGCGTGCCTGGTGTGGGTGGGGTGCCCACGGTGCGCAGCGGTCGCTCGAGAGCCGGAGCAGGTCGTCGGCCGTCAGCCCGCCAGGCGGTCGACTGCAATCACTACGCCGGCGGCGGCGGCGGCCAGGACGAGGCCGGCCAGCCAGCGGGTTTGGGCTGCCATGGCCCTTGTCAGTTCGGCGATCTCGGCCGTAAGCCGGAGTTCCAGGTCCTTGAGGTCGGCCTTGGTAGCCAGGTGCTCGTACGCACCCTCAAGGCGGGCCAGTCGTTGCGTGTCGGTCGTCATCGGCTCCTCCGTGCGAGGTCGGTCCCTGTTACCCACGATGCAGGCGACAACGGGACCGTCCGCCAGCGACCAGCCGTGCCTGAGAGATTCAATCCGCCGTGATCCTCCGGCCTTAACTGGAGCTCCAGGGCGCTAAGGTCGGCCCTGGTTGGCAACTGCCCGTACGCACGCTCAAGGCGGGCAACGCGCTCGCCAAGGTTCCGGACATCACGCCAAAGGGCAAGAACGAGCGCGGCCAGGACGCCCCCAATAACCACGTCGCTAATGATGCTGGGGTCCATGGGCGGTGCCTCCGTGACAGGGATTCGTGCTCCCCGCCGGTCAGTCGACATCACGTGAAGTGGTCAGCGATCACCCGCCCTGTCGGATTTTAGCCGGGGATGTGCTGGAGAGGCTGGATGTTGGTATCGACGAGACGTCAGTCCGAGGGCGAGGTGCGGCTGGAAAGGACGCCTTCGATCACGCCCTCAATGCGGGAAACCCGCTCGGTCAATACGTCCACGCGACCGGCCAGCGCATGCACGTCCTGGCGAAGTTGCGGGATAGCCTCGACTTGCTCCTGAATCTTGCCGAGCATCGCGCCCAGCCTGAACGCCGCCCCAATGAATGCGACGAGCATGGCTGCGCCAACGCTGACAATCGTCACAACAATCGGGGTGGGGTCCATGGGCGGTTCCTCCGTCGCAGGGATTCCCGGTCCCCGCCGGTCAGGTGACATCACGTGAAGTGGTCAGCGACCACCCGCCCTGTTCGATTGTAGCCGGGGAGTGCTGGTGGGCCCGGACCGTTAGGCTGGGTTGTCTGGTGGAAGGCGGAAGGTTCCGGCGATGGCTCAGGAATCGCGGAAGGCGATGATTGTTCCGAGCTTGCGGTACCGGGATGCGGCGGCGGCGATCGAGTTTTTGTGCGAGGCGTTCGGGTTTGCCAGGCGCCTGGTGGTGCCCGGCTATGACGGGACCATCGGGCACGCGCAGCTCACGCTGGGCGACGGCATGATCATGCTGGGGTCGGCCCGGAACCGTGATTTCGGCCCGCACGTCAGGACGCCCGAGGAATTGGGCGGCAATTCGCAGAGCGCCTACGTGATCGTGGCGGAAATCGACGAGCACTACCGGCATGCGGTAGCCGCGGGCGCCGAGATCGTGATGGACATCGAGGATATGGACTACGGCGGGCGGCTGTATTCGGCGCTGGATCCGGAGGGCAACCTGTGGCACTTCGGGTCGTACGACCCGTGGGCGGAGCCTAGCTAGCCTGAGATCTCGCCGATCGTGTCGCGGTAGAAGGGTGACTCCACGGGCCCGTCCAGCAGCGGGTCGCCGGTGTCGCGCATCCAGTTGATGACGCGGGCGCCGAGGTTGGCCTGGACGGCGGCGGTTTCGGGGCGGTTGGCGAGGTTGGTTTGTTCGTTGGGGTCGGCGTGGAGGTCGTAGAGCTCGACTTTGACGTGGTGGGAGGGTTGCAGGCGTCCCGCGACATCGCGGTAGGCGCCGCTGCCGGCGATGTCGCTGGGGATTTCGACGCCCAGGCCGGTCTCGAAGTTGCGGATGTATTTCCAGCGGTTGGTACGGATGCCGCGCATGGGGTCGTAGTAGCTGTGGTAGGTCTTTTCGATGAAGATTTCGTCGTAGCCAGGGGATGTGCCGGCGGCCATCGGTAGCAGCGAGGTTCCGTGCAGATCGGGTGGCGCTTCGGCTCCGGTTAGCTCGATCAATGTTGGGACGACGTCCATGGTGCTGGCCATGCCCCGGGGCGCCACGCCGCCGCTGAGGGGGCTGCCGGGCAGGCGGGCGATGAGGGAGATCTCGATGCCGGGGTCGTAGAGGGTGCACTTGGCGCGCGGGAAGGCGATGCCGTGGTCGCCGACGTAGAGCACGAGGGTCTGGTCGAGCAGGTTGCGTCGTTCGAGGATTCCTACAAGACGGCCGATGTAGTCGTCGGCCCGGTTGACGCAGCCCTGGAAGTCGGCCAGGTCGGCGCGGGTGTCGGGGGCGTCGACCAGGTAGGGCGGGACGGTGATGCCCCTGGCGTCGTAGGGCCGGCCGCCGAAGCCGTGGCCGCCGACGCGGTGGGTCTCGCCGAAGCCGACCTGGACGACGAAGGGGCGGGTGGGGTCGGCGTCGATGAATCTGGACACGCCGGCGACGATGGCGTCGACGTCGCGGGTCTCGTCCGTGACGTCGTTGCCGATGCGCCGCGGGTCGCGGGCGGCGTGTTCGACGCCCCAGTGGCCGCTGCGGTAGCCGGCGGTGCGCAGGATTTGCGGGATGGTGCGCTCGCAGGGATGCAGGTCCCAGCGAAAGTCGCGATGGGTGAGGCCCATGGTGCCGTTGGCGTGGGGATAGCGGCCGGTGGTGAGGCTGGCGCGGCTGGGCGAGCACTGGGGGGCGGTGGTGTAGGCGCTGAAGCGGGCGCCCTGGGCCGCCAGGCGGTTGAGGTTGGGGGTTTCGACCGTGGCGACGCCGTAGGGCTGGATGAAGCGGCCGGTGTCGTGGGTGGTGACGATGAGGACGTTGGGTGGCATGGGGTCGTGCTTGCGAGCGGTGGGCTGGGAAGTCTAGCCAGCGGTGGCGCGGGCCGGTGCCATAATCGCGGCGCAAACCGATAGCCCACGAGGGAATCCGATGCCTCACTACATCAGCATGGTCAGCATGTCCGGCAGTGAGCCGGCGGAGCCTGGATCCGTGGCGGATGCCATTGGCGAAGGCGCGCCGGTCACGCGCCAGCTGGTCGAGGATCATGGCGGGACGCTGCACGAGATCTACCTAACCATGGGCGCGTTCGACGTGCTGATGGTCATGGAGTTCGACAGCACGCAGGCCTGTGCGCAGGCCATGCTGGCCATGCGCGAACGCCTGGGCGGCGTCACCCAGACCATCGAGGTCTTTCCGGAGAGCCAGTGGGCGGACGTTGCGCAAGGCGTCTGAATCGCAACCCTGGGGCCTGACCTGACGTTGGACGGCTCGCTACCGGACACCATTCCGGACGAAGGCACGCTGGACGACGTGATGTCGCGTCCCAGCGTGGGGCTGATTAAATCCATTGCACGTGGATCCGGCGACCTGCTGGTGCTGGGGGCCGGGGGGAAGATGGGTCCCACCACGGCCCGGATGGCGCGACGGGCCTTTGAGGCTGCGGGGCGCGGGGGCCAAGTGATTGCGGTTTCGCGCTTCAGCGATCCCGCCGCCCGCGCCGGCCTGGAAGCCGCGGGGGTGCAAACGCTCAGCGGGGATCTGCTGGAGCCTGCCTTCCTGCGCGAGCTGCCGGATGCGCCCGAGGTGGTGTTCATGGCAGGGCGCAAGTTTGGGTCCACGGGAGCGGAGCATCTGACGTGGGCCATGAACGCGCACCTGCCGGGGCTGGTGGCTCGGCGGTTCCGGGCGGCGCGCTGCGTGGTGTTCTCCACGGCGGCGGTGTACCCGTTCGTGTCGACCGGCAGCGCGGGGGCGGACGAAGACCTGGAGCCCGAACCGATTGGCGAGTACGCGCAGTCGTGCCTGGCGCGGGAACGGATATTTGAGTACGCGGCGCACACCTGGGGGACGCGCTCGGCGCTGATCCGGCTGTCGTATGCGCTGGACCTGCGGTATGGGGTGCTGCATGACGTTGGGGCGCGCGTGCGCGACGGCCAGCCGGTGAATGTGGGGATGAGCACGGCCAGCGTGATCTGGCAGGGCGACGCGTGCGACCTGGTCCTGCGGACGCTGGAGCACACCGCGGCGCCGCCGCTGACGTTGAATGTGTCGGGGACGGAACCGATTCGGATTCGCGAGGTCGGGATCGAGCTCGGTCGGCTCTTGGGCGTTGAGCCGACGTTCGAGGGCGTTGAATCGGACAGCGCGTTGTTTGTGGACTGCGGGCGGATGGCTGAACTGGTGGGCGAGCCGATGACGCCGCCGGGGCAGGTGTTGCGGTGGACGGCGGACTGGTTGGAGGCCGGGGGGCGGACGCTGGATAAGCCGACGCACTTTGAAGTGCGTGACGGGAAGTTCTAGGCGGGTCTGCGAGTGCTGGGGGCTGTCTGAGCGGGGACCGGGGTCTCAGGGCGCGGTGGCTGTGGCGAGTTCTCGGTCAGGCGCCTGATATTGCAGCAGGCGGACCATGGCATAGGCGGTGATGGCGCCGTAGATGGCGGCGCTGAGGAGCCCGCCGACGAGATCCGAGGTGAGGACGTCAGTCGACGAGCCGACGAGCATCAGGCCGATGAACCTTCCCACGAATCCGCCGAAGAACATGCCGCGGGCGCTGCTGGACACCCACCGGCCGGCCTGCGACGTCTCGCGGCGCAGGACCATCCACTGGAGCGTTCCGACCAGGATTCCGGCTCCAAGCGCGGTGACGGCCAGCGTTAGGACGAACACGACGTGGACCCCAACCGCGGCGTAGACCGTGGCATTGATCAGGGTGCTCAGAAACGGACTCAAGACGCCGCCGACGCCGCCAGCCACGACCCACCAGACGGGCTGGGTCAGGTGTCGCCGTAGCACCAGCGCCTGAAGTACGGCCACGAAGACGCCGACTCCGTCGCCGCCTCGGAGCCAGGCCGCGCCCCACACCGCGTCAGCGAACACCCGAAAGACGAACTCTCCCGCGGCCCAGCCGAGGACGGTTGCTCCCATCCAGGCGAGCCAGAGCTGCGTGTCGAAGCGCTGGCGGCCGTTGAGCGCTTGTGCGTCCTGCAGGGCGGGGTCGTCGGCCATTTGGTTCCGGGGGGTGGTGGATTGTCGGCAATCGGGAGGCGCGCGGTGTGGAGATCGTCGGCTTGAGGGTGGTTTGTCCAGATTCTGGCCGCTCAAGTAGCGACGATACAACGAAGGGCGTGCTCAGCGGGGTGTGGCACCGCAGCGACTGGCGCGGCGGCGGGGTTGGCCGGGACATGACCGATGGCGGTCTATCGACTTTGCGGGACGAAACTGACAGGGGCTACGCGCAACCGACCGTTGTGGGCTCAGGACCATAACTTCGCCAGACACGCGAGCACTCAGCAGTCATTGGAACGGGGCGAGCGTTCGCGCCAGAGCGCACGGTGGGCAGCGAGCAACCGATGTCCTGGGATTGGTGCACGGCGTCAGGACAGGGGAGAACGGAAGAGGCGGAGGAGGGTGTAGCCGGTGATGGCGGCGTAGGTGATGGCGGCGGCGAGGCCGTGGGCGAGGCCCAAGACGGACGGATCGATGTCTATACCGCTGAATACGTCCAAGATGGCAAGCGCGAGCATGGCTGCGAAGCCGGCCAAGGGCATGCCGGCGACCATGGCGAGCGCACTGGCTGGAATCCACCACGCCGCGCGCTTCACGTGCCGGCGCAAGACGAGCCACTGAAGTGTTCCGGCGAGGAGACCTACGGCAAGTGAGGTCAGGGCCATGGACGCGGCAAACGCGGCACCAGGCCCGTAGGCGGTGTAGACGTTGGCAAGCGCCGAGGCTTCCACGGGCGACGCCAGGACGGCAACGACCCCACTGGCCAAGATCCACCGGACGGGCCGCCCCAGATGGCGACGCAGGACGAGCGCCTGGAAGACGGCCATGAAGACGCCGACCCCAATGCCGCCACGTAACAGGGACGTAAATGGGATCTCCTCGACGAGTGTGCGGTAGAGGACCTCGGCCACGGCCCAGCCGATGGTTGTGGCTGCGATCCAGGCGAGCCAGGAGCGGCGGCCGAAGGGTTGAGCGGCGGCCGGTGCGTCGGCGAGTGGACGGGTGAGGTATTGGGGCACCGGTGCCTCTCCGGGCGCAATGGGGCGCTGGTTCACGGGCGACTTCGGGCTCCAAGGTACCGATGCCGGCTCAGCCGAGACAGAGACTCGTTGTCCAAGCGGGGACGAGACTCGGTGTGGGGGCGGCAGGTTGGGGGAATACGGGGATTGAGGAGAGGAGCTAAAGGAATCGGGGATGAAGTCGAGGATCTTCAGGGACCCTCGGTGAGACTGGGGTTAGAGACGAGACTCCCCATTTGGCGGGCTAAGGCGAACGGGGTTGGGGACGCTGGCTGCGCGAAGGACGGGCGGGTCAGTCACGCCGGCCCTACGTCAGAGTGGATGCGGACGGCGCTGGGTCAGGCTGGGTGGCTTTGGTGCTGTGTCCGGGGGTGGTTCGACACGGCTCTCCGCGGACTCCGAGCCGGCTCAGCACGAACGGTTGAAGCCCTACAGGCGGTAGGTGGTGAAGGGGTTGTTGGATGGGGGGCCGTGGCTGAGGTGGAGGGTTTGGGTGTGGGGGACGGCGATGAGGGCGGCGATTGTGGCGAATGGGTCGCCGGAACGGAAGGGGCGGCAGACGGGTTCGGGGCGGCCTGATTCGTCGCTGAGGAGGCGGCGGCAGACGTCGGTATCGATTGAGCCGGCGTGGGTCTCAAGGGCGGTTTGGAGGGAGACGCGGCGGCCTTCGGAGTAGGGGAGGGGCCGGCGGGTGGCTTCGTGGGGGAGCAGGATGGACGACGTGCAGTTGTTGGCGTGGGCGTAGACGCCGTCGTCGACCTGAGTGACGTGAACGCCTTCGACCAGGATTTCGAGGTTGCGGGCGTGGCGGGTGTCGGCGATGAGGAAGTTGCCGACGGCGGGGCCGGGCATGGCACGGATTCGCTGGGTGGCAGCTTCGGCCGTGGCTTCCTCCAAGGCGGCGCGGCGGAGGATGGGCGGGGCCATCCAGGTTCGGCCGGATTTGCCCCAGAGGGAGTTGGCGAAGACGCAGACGCCGTGGCTGTTGA
>JAPOXI010000019.1 GCA_026707185.1 Chloroflexota bacterium | reverse complement strand
GACGGTACAGTCCGGAAGGGAGAAGGCGCCGTGGGCGTGCGACGCGTGCACGCCTACGCCCCGGCGGTTTAACGCGCTGAGGGCCCGCGACCTGACGACTGCCCTGAGCGAACGCCATAGCGCCGACGCGGCAGTGAGACACGAGTCCGCCATGGCTCGTGCCCTGGATATGGCGCGTCGGGCGAGGGGCCGCACGCATCCCAATCCGCCGGTTGGCGCCGTGGTTGTCGGCGACGATGGGACCGTCCTCGGCGAAGGCGCCACCCAACCAGCCGGAGGCGATCACGCGGAGGTCATGGCCCTGCGCGCCGCCGGTTCCCACGCGCGGGGCGCCACGCTGGTCGTCACGCTGGAACCCTGCAATCACTACGGGCATACACCCCCTTGCACAGAGGCAATCTTGCGGTCTGGCATTAGCCGCGTAGTCGCGGCGATACCGGACACCAACCCCGGAGTCCGTGGCGGCGGCTTCGACTACCTGCGCGGCCAGGGGGTACAAGTCGTGACCGGCGTCGGTGCACGCGCGGCCAGCGATCTCGCGCAGGGACACTTCAAGCTCACCGAAACCGGCCGTCCCCATGTCTCCGCCAAGTGGGCCGTGACAGCGGACGGCAAAGTCGCCCAGCCCTCGGGCGGTGGACGCATAACCGGCGATGCCGCCTGGCGTCGTGTCCACGCAATGCGTGACGCGGCGGACGCAATCATCACCGGAGTCGATTCGATTCTGGTCGACGACTCCCGCCTCACCGTGCGTCCGCCACCTGTCGACGGCCGGCAACCGCTGCGCGTGGTCCTTGACTCACAGGCGCGCACCCCGCCGTCGTCTCGAGTCGTTGGCCACGACGGACGCTCGCTCATACTGACTACAGCAGCCGCGCCTTTCCAGCGCGTCGGCCAACTCAACAAAGCCGGCGCCGAGGTGCTGATTTGCCCGCACACTGCCGCCGGACGCGTCGACATCAATGCGGCGTTGCAGACCCTTGGCGCACTTCGTCTCTCGACCGTGCTGCTTGAGGCCGGACCAACGCTGACCGGTGCATTCCTGGCGGCCGGCGCCGTCGACAGCCTTGCGGTCTTCGTCGCGCCCTGGACCATGGGGGATGGCCTCTCAGCGCCCGCCGCTGTCGAGACGCTGCTGGCTTGTCCGCGCGTCAGCAGCGTCGGCGAGGACACCGTGATCGAGGGCGACCTGCAGCGCTACGGACCGGCGGTGAACTGAAGTGTTTACCGGCATCGTTGAGGACCTCGGACGCGTGGTTCGCCTAGAGCACGCCGCGGGCCTGCGCCGCTTCACGCTTCGATCGGACGTCTGCGCCGACGGTGTGCGCGTCGGCGACTCCATCGCGGTCAACGGTGCCTGCCTGACCGCCGTTAACGTGTCGAACAACCAGATTTCAGTGGAGGCCATCCCCGAGACTCTGCGACTGACCAACCTCGGCCAGCTAGCCGTCGACAGTCCCGTCAACCTGGAACGCCCGCTCGCCTACGGGGACCGCATGGGCGGGCACTACGTACAGGGCCACGTGGATGCCACGGCCGAACTGATCGAACGCCAACCCGACGGCGATTCCGAAGTCGTGCGCTTTGCCGCGCCGACCCACCTCATGGGCTACATCGTCTCGAAGGGCTTCGTGACGCTCGACGGCGTAAGCCTCACCGTGGTCGACCCGCACGACGCGACGTTCGCGGTTGCCCTAATCCCGCACACGCTGCGTTCCGTCACCCTTGGCGCGGCGCCCGTCGGTTACCGCGCCAACCTGGAAGCCGACGTGCTAGCCAAGTACGGACGCGTGCCGGAGCCGGAGAAACTAGGCAGCCCTTCCATTGCCGGGTTGCGCGCGGCCGGGTACAGGCTGGACGAGACACGATGACCCGAGACGCGGTTGCCATCGCGACTGAGTGCATCAGGCGCGGCGGCATTGTGGCGGTCGTCGACGACGGCTTGGCGCAGCCGGATCTGGACGTTGTGGCAGCCGGTGAGAACCTGCGAGCCGAGACTTTGAACCGCCTGCGCGACCTGGGCAACGGCGAGATTTACGCCCCTGCCGCCGCACGGCGGCTCGACGATCTTGGGCTAACCGAACAGCTGCCGGATTCGGAAGACCCGCTGGCACGGCGCCCGGCGCTGGCCGCATCCGTGGGCCTCGCCGACGATTCCGCGGCGACCGGCGACGAGCAAACGGCCGCGGTGGTGCGGGCCCTGGCGTCCATTCGCAATGGCGCCGACTTCCAATCGCCAGGTCCGGTCACGCCGATTCGGGCACGCGAAGGTGGCGTACTCCGACGCCTGGGACACACTGAAGCCGCCGTCGACCTGGCCGTGCTGGCCGGACTCGCGCCAGTGGCAGTCCTCTCACACGTCGACACGCCGAACGTCGCAGCCTTCCAGGAACCCTGGCTGACCTCGACGTCGGGCGATTCACGCATCCCCGTCGTGCGCATCAGCCAGATCGTCCACCACCGGCGGGCCAATGAGCGCGTCGTCTATCAGGTCGCCGCCGCCAAATTGCCGACGGCCAGTGGGGCCTTCCAGGCCGTGGCCTTTCATGACACGACAACCGGAGAAGACCACGTGGCGCTGACGCTGGGCGATCTAACCGGAAACTCGCCGCCGCTGGTTCGGGTGCACTCGGAGTGCCTGACCGGCGACGTGTTCGGCTCGATGCGCTGCGATTGCGGCGACCAGTTGAACGCCGCCCTGGCGCGGATTGCGGATGAGGGTCGCGGGGTCGTGCTGTATATGCGGCAGGAAGGGCGCGGCATCGGACTGGCCAACAAGCTGCGGACCTACGAGCTGCAAGATCGGGGGCTGGACACCGTGGACGCCAACCGCCACCTGGGATTCGCCGCCGACCTGCGCGACTACGGCGTGGGCGCGCAGATCCTGCGCGAACTCGGCATCACCGACCTGCGTCTGCTCACCAACAACCCCAAGAAAACCGCCGGCTTCCGGGCCTACGGATTGAAGGTGGTTCAGCAGTTGCCGCTGGCGGTGGAGCCCGGGACGCATAACCGTCGCTACCTCGAGACCAAACGAGCACGAATGGGGCATGAGCTATGAGCGAGCAAGAGTCTGGAGCGCGAGTAATCGATCCGCCGCTGGATGGCGAAGGGCTGCGCGTCGGCATAGCGGCTGCGCGCTTCAACGAGTTCTTCGTGGGCCACCTGCTGGAAGCCTGCCAACGCGAGCTACGCCGACATGGCGTGGCCGAGGGCGATCAGACAATTGCCTGGGTCCCCGGCTCGTTCGAGCTGCCAGTAGCGGCGCGCGAACTGATCGACGCCGAAAAGCCCGACGTCGTCATCTGCCTCGGCTGCATCATCCGCGGTGAGACCACGCACTACGACCACGTGGCGCAGGAGTCGGCGCGGGGGATTGCGCAGGTGGCGCTGACCGGCAAGACGCCGGTGATCTACGGGATCGTGACGGCGGAGACGGTGGAGCAGGCGATCAACCGCTGCGGCGGAAAGTTCGGCAACCGCGGTGGGGACGCTGCTCTGGCGGCGATTGCCATGGTGCGCAGCCTGGAGCAGATTCGAGGGGTCTAGGTAGGGAAGTCCTCAAAGGCCTGGGCGGCGGCTTCGATGTCCGACGTGTTGTTGAAGGCGTGGAAGGATAGGCGGACGGCGGAGTAGCCGTCGGCGGCGCGGCAGAGGATGCGGTGGGCGTGCAGGCAGTGGTCGGCCAGGGCCTTGCCGTCGGCGCCCTCCAGCCCGACCGTGAAGATGCCTGATCGCGCTTCGCCCTGCTCGGGCGTGCGAATGCTGGAGCCGGGCATGTCACTGAAGACGTTGCGGGCTTCGGCCGCCAACTCGGCGCTGCGCTGCTGCACGGCTTCAAGACCCAGGTCGCTCAGAATCTTGATCGAGGCGCGCCAGGCGGCGTAGAGGGCGTAGGGGCGTGCGCCGAATTCATAGCGCTGGGCGTTCTCGTGCAGATGGGCCTCGCCCGGCGGAAAGCTGGAGGCGGATACCGCACCGGCGCCGCTGCCCCAGGGGTGCAGGCGCTCCTGGGCGTCGCGCCGAACGTACATGGCGCCCACGCCGTAGGGGCCCATGCTCCACTTGAAGGCGGGGAAGGTGTACACGTCGCAGCCAAGCTGCTGCATGTCGGTGGGACGTGCGCCGAAGGACTGGGCGGCGTCCATCACGGTGACCACGCCGTGCTCGCGGGCCAGCGCGGAGACCCGGTCGACCGGCAGCACGATGCCACGCTCGGTGGTGACGTGGCTCAGGCAGAACGCCCGAGTGTTGGGGGTCATCGACGCTTCCACATCGCGCACGAATGCCTCGTCGTCGCCGTCGGCTTCGATGGCGACGAGCTCCAGTCCAAGCCGGTCGCGCAGGGTGAGCCAGGCCAGGTAGCCGCTGGGGTGTTCGGCGGCGGTGAGGATGACGCGGTCGCCGCGCTGCAAATCAAGGGCGGCGGCGACGAAGGAGACGGCCTCGGAGACGGCGCGGATGAGCGCAATCTCGTCGGAGTCGGCGTTGAGCATCGCGGCGATCTCGCCGCGCAGGGCAGCCATTTCCGCGTTGTAGATCTCGCGCAGGTCGGGGTTAGTGGTGGTCATGACCGCTTCGCGGTCGTACCAGGACTGCTGGAGATCGAGCGTCGCCTGCGGGGTGGGGGCGACGCCGCCGGAGTTGAGGCAGTGGTAGTGGCGGATGGCCGGGATGGCCTCGCGGAGGTCGGCGAAGGCGCTGCGGTCAGCCATGGGTCGGGGGTACGTCGACCCAGCGGCGGGTCCGGGCGGCTTCGAGGGCGCAGTCGATGACTTCCTGGGTGCGCAGGCCGTCCATGAGGGTGGGCGGCACGTCGCGGTCCTCGCGGATGGAGTCCACAAAGCCGCGCATCATGCGCTCGCCGAAGAAGGCCAGGATGCCGGCGTGGTCGGCGTCGTCCAGCGGCAGGCCCGGGTCAACCAGTTCTGGCTCCTGGCCCACCCTGTTGATCGTGGCCTGCAGGACGCAGTCGGTCAGGACACCGGCCTCAGTGCCGTTGATCAGGAAGCTGCTGCGCCCCAGCGGCAGGTGCGAGTCCACCGCGCCAACCCGGCTGGTGGAAATCGTGCCGTGGGCGCCGCTGGCGAAGCGGACGCTGAGCACTGCATCGTCATCCAGCGTGAGCGGTACCTCGGCGCCGGTCTCGGGATCCAGGGCGTGGGGCCTTACGGTGTTCAGGTCGGCGGCCACGGCGGTGATCGGACCTGCCAGGAATTGCGCCAGGTCAATCATGTGGCTGCCAAGGTCGCCCAGGACACCGCTGCGACCACGGCTCGGGTCGTAGCGCCATTCCATGACGGGCACGTCGCCCAGCAAGCGTCGATTGAAACGCTGGCAGTGGACGCTGACGAGCTGGCCCAGTTCGCCGGCCTGGACCATGGCGGAGATCCGCTCGATCAGGGGATTCCAGCGCAGGGTGAAGCCGACGCCGGTTCGGACGCCGGCGGACATGGCGGACATGTACATCTCACGGGCCTGCATGGCGTCGAGGGATATTGGCTTCTCGACGAATACGTGCTTGCCGGCCTCGATGCAGGCCATGGTCTGCGCGTAGTGCTGATCGTCGGGCGAGGTGATGACGACGGCGTCGACAGATGGGTCGGCCAGGAGGGCGTGCTCGTCGGGATAGACCGATGGGACGTCGTGGTCGGCGGCCACGGCCGAGGCGCGCTGCTGGTTGGGGCCGGCGATGGCGGTGACGCGGGCGTTGGGAACCTGGCCGAGGCCGGACAGGTGGGCAGCGGCCATGAAGCCGTAGCCGAGCATGCCGACGCCGACGGTTTCAGGCACCGGTGGACTCCCCAAACGCGGCGGCGGCCACCGCCAGCATATGACGGCGGGCGCGTCCGAGTTCAACGTCGATGGCTTCGGCACCGTCAACGTCGACGCGTTCGTTGACGAGCGTGCCGTCGAAGCCGGCAGCGGCGAGCTTCGCGATCACCGCCTGGTGGTCGATGTCGCCGTCGCCGGGAGTGCGGAACACGGGCGCGCCGCGTGGGCCGACGTGGTCCTTCATGATGAGCTGACGGCAGAGGCCGGCCACGGGCTCGATGTCCTCGACGGGGTCCAGGCCCTCGTAGTAGTGGACATTGCCGGTGTCGTAGCAGACGCCGACGGCCGACGACTGAAAGCGGTCGTGGAGTTCGCGCAGGGCCGCGCCGTGCTTGCCGACGCCGGTGTGCGGCTTGGGGAGGAGCAGGACGCCGGCATCCTCCGCGGCGCGGACGCCGGGCTCGAAGGCGGCATAGAAACCGTCCACCTCGGCCTGCCAGGCGGGGCCGGCCTTGGGGCGGTCGGGGAATCCATCAGCCGGGTATTCGTAGGGACCCCAGCAGACGAGGGCGGGGACGCCGGACTCGGCGGCAAGCTCGATGGCCTTGAGGAAGCGTTCGGGTTCGCCGGGATCCGAGGTGACGCCGCCGTGGGACTTGTGGTCGACCTGCAGGCCGGCGTCGACGACCGCTTGCACCGCGGCTCTTGCCGCAACCGCATCGGTGCCGTCCGGCCAGAGTGGACCCTCGTCGTGGCGGTCGTAGAGGCCAATGTGCGTGAAGCCGGCGCGAGCGATGCCGGCGTAGGCGCGGCGGCGGGAGAGGCCGTCGCGGGCGTAGGGGATCGTGAGGGCGGCGAGGCGGTAGGGCATGGGCGTGTCGTGCTCCGGCGTGCGGATTCGGTCAATCGTGCCGGTGTGGAGTGGGGTGTCAAACGGGGCCAAGCGGATTTGGCGGCTAGGGCAGCCCGCTCGATGCCGAATCGCGCGTCTCCCAGCTAACTCACACCCGATCCGCCGTCCACACGTGAAACGCGAAGGGCAGCCCGGCCACATCGGGCTGCACCGGCCGCTCGGGTCCAAAGAACAGCTTCACCGCATCGGTCCGGCTCAGCCGCAGCGTTCGGTCTCCCGTCTCCACCACGATCCGGTCGCCGTCCGCCCGCGCGTTCAGGTCCGTGCGCCCGTACGCCCGCAGGAGCCCCTGCGGATCCTCGATCCGAATCATCCGCACGTAACCCGCTGACCGCAGGATGCCCAGCGCGTCCAGCGCCTCGGTCACGTCGTCGGGCCGCCACGGCGCGTCCAGGCTGGCGTGCACTGTTGGCTTGGTGTTGACCTGCCGCTCCTCGATGGAGCGCGTGGAGGTCGGCACCGCCGGGTCGTCCCACGACTCCAGCAGACGCGCCAGCATCGGCAGCACGAGCTCCGCCGGTCCTCCGTACTCCGTCACCGACGTTCCGCGCACCCGCAGGTAGGCCCCGACTTTCCCGCCGCGAAGCCCAACCCACACGGCCGCCCGGGGCTTCGGCGACCACATCGACCGCAGCAATTCCGCCGAGCGCACGCCGCCCAGCGCCCGCGCCGCATGGATCGCCGCCAGCGCCTCGAAGTCGTCGTCCTCCGCCTCCCGCATCTCGAGGCCGGAGTCCGTGGGCAGGAGGTGTCGGTTTCCGCGGCTGAACTGGTAGGTGCGCTCCAGGCCGGCGTATTCCCAGCCGAGCTTGCGGTACCAGCTGGGCACGCCGGAACCGAGGAGGCTCAGGTGGCACCCCAACTCGGCCACGCGCTCGATGCAGGCCTGCATGACCCGCGTCCCATATCCCCGCCGGCGGTAGGCCGTATCGGTGGCAACCCCTGTGATTCCACCGACCCGCAGCCGCGCATCGCCAAAGCGGACCTCATGCGGATAGATGGCCGCCGACGACACGATCCGCCCGTCCACGCGAAGCACCCGCAAGTTCGCCAGGTTGTCCAGGCAGTAAATCCGCGGCCACTCCTCGCCGTACGTGGGTGCGGCGCCCACCTCCTCGCGCATGACCCCATTGACCTGGGCTACGAGCTCGTCGAATTCGTCAGCCCGAGGAGCGCGCGGTCCTTCCTCGTTCACACCGACCTCACGGATAACCCGGCGCGTCTTCCCGGTTCAGAGCGCGTACAGGTCCTCAAACTTTGCCGTCAGGCGCCGCAGCAACGGCTGGGCGTCCAGCGGTCCGCCGCAGACCCGATCGATCAGCTGATCCGGCGTCAGGCGCCGTCCCACCCGGTACACGTGGGTCGACATCCAATCCAGCAGAGACGACGTGTCCCCGCTCGCGATCTGCTCGGGGATATCTGGCCGCTCACGCAGCGCCGCCTCGTACAGCTGGGCGCCGATGATGTTCCCCAGCGTGTAGCACTGGAACGCTCCGCCAATGCTCCCGGCGTACCAATGCACGTCTTGCAGCACCCCGTCGCGGTCGTCCGGCGCCTGTACGCCCAGGTCCGACTGGTAGCGCGCGTGCCAGGCTTCGGGCAGGTCGGCTACCGCCAGTTCGCCCTCCAAGAGTTGCAGCTCCAGGTCGAACCGGATCATGACGTGCAGGTTGTAGGTCACCTCGTCGGCGTCGGTGCGGATCAGCGACGGCTCCACGCGGTTGACGGCCGCGTAGAAGTCGCGCAGGTCCACGTTGCCCAGTTGCTCGGGAAACTCCTCTTGCAGCGTCGGGTACCAATGCGACCAGAACCCCAGGCTGCGGCCCACGATGTTCTCCCAGAGCCTCGACTGGCTCTCGTGCACGCCGGCCGACGTGCCGCTGCCGAGCGGCAGACCGTCGTCCTCGGCCCGCGTGCCCTGCTCGTACAACGCGTGTCCGGCTTCGTGGATGGTGCTGAAGAGCTGTTCGGCCAGGAAGTCTTCGTTCGTGCGTGTCGTGATGCGCGTGTCGCCGTGACCGAAGCGCGTCATGAACGGGTGCGCCGTCGGGTCCAGCCGCCCGCGCTCGTAGTCGAACCCGATCGACCGGATCACTTTTTCCGCGAACCGCGACTGCTGCGCCTGCGGAAAGTGTTTGCGCACCGGCCTGTCGTCCACCTGCTCGGCGGCCGCAATCCGCGCCACCAACGGCGTCAGCCCCGCCCGCAGTTCATCGAAGACGGGCCGGATGCGGGCCACCGTCATGCCCTCGTCCGCATCGTCGATGAGCGGATCGGCAATGTGCTCGTAGCCCGGAAAAAAGTCGGCGTACTCGCGGCTCAGATCCAGGGTGGTCTCCAGCATCGGACGCATCGTCGCGAAGTCGTTCTTCGGCCGCGCCTCCACCCAGGCCGCGTAGGTGGCGGAGGCGTGTTTGGCCGCGCGCTCGCTGTACTCGGCCGGCA
>JAPOXI010000111.1 GCA_026707185.1 Chloroflexota bacterium | reverse complement strand
TCATTGGGCGTTCCTTGCAGTTTGTTGCCGGTTACAAGCCGATCAGAGTCGGCGCCTGGCTAGTCTAAGTCGACATCGGGAAACCAGGATCTAGATGCCTGCTGCCATCGAACTTCAGGGGGTCCGCAAGCGCTTCCGGATCCGGCACGAGGCAGCGCGAACCTGGCAGGGCATGGCGCTGGCGCTGCTGGGCCGCCGACGGATCGAGCACGAGGAATTTTGGGCGCTTGACGGGGTCGATCTGGAGATCGCGGAAGGCGAAACGCTGGGAATCATCGGACCGAACGGATCAGGTAAGACCACGATTCTTAAGCTGCTGGCACGTACGATCGAACCGACGGCCGGCGACGTAGAAACGCGCGGCAAGGTCTTCGGGCTGCTCGAGCTCGGTGCCGGCATGCATCCGGATCTGACGGGCCGCGAGAACATCTTTCTGAACGGCTCGTTCCTGGGTATCGAGCGCAACGAGATGCGGAACCTCTACGATCGCATCGTGGCTTTTGCCGAGCTCGAGCGCTTCATCGATACACCGGTTCGCCACTACTCGTCCGGCATGTTTATGCGGCTTGGGTTCTCCATTGCGATCAACGTTGACCCGGACATCCTGCTGATCGATGAGGTGCTAGCGGTTGGGGACGCGCGCTTTACGGCCAAGTGCTACGAGGCGCTGGCCGAGATCAAGGCCCGTGGCCGCACGCTGGTCTTCGTGTCCCACGACCCGATTCAGGTGCGTCGGTTCTGCGACCGGGTGCTCTGGATCGACCGTGGCAAGATTCAGGCGCTCGGCGATCCGCGGGACGTGATCCAGCAGTACCTCCAGCACATGCGCGGCGGCGCATCCTCGACGGCCGCCGAGCGGAAGGAGTCGACGCCCGACCTCGGTGGCGACAAGCTCCGCATCCGGGCGGCGACGGCCGCTGAGGACTCGACCGGCGCGGAGAATTACGCCTTTCTGCCGGGTGGAGTTGTGCGCCTGCAGTTGGAGTTGGAGTCCGACGCTTACTTGGACGATGTCATTGTTGGCTGCGCCGTCCACCGGAGCGATGGTCTCCTCATGCATGAGACTTCGACGGCCGCATCGCTGGGACCGACCGCGGTACAGCCAGGCGGCACGCGCGTGGAGTGCTCGCTCGGCCCGTTACCTCTGGGGCCCGGCAGCTACCAGCTGTCGCTGGGCGTCTGGCCGCACGAGGACCGGCTGCATCCCTACCACATGTGGCCTGACGCCATCACGATATTCGTGGGCAAGGCCGCAGCCTCCCAGCGTGGCGTCGCGGTCCTACCCTCTCAATGGCGCGTGGCTCTTGCCCCGCCCGACGTCGACTTGCAACCCACGTCGGCGCCAATTGCCCAACCGGACATGCTCACGGATGCCGCCGGGCCGTTCTGGACAGCGCCCCCGGAAGAACTCGCCATGGGCGCGCGCGAAGCCGAGTGGTTGGGCGAAGGCTGGTTCCCAGCCGAGAACTGGCCGCCGCGCGTGCGTTGGACCAGCGAACGGGCCGTGGCGTACCTCTGCCAGGACGTCGGACAAGGATCGTTGATCCTGTCGGCCTGTCGACCGCTCCACGGACGGGCGCAAGCCGAGGGCCGCGTGCGCCTGAACGGGCTACACATTGCAACGTTCCAGCTTCACGGCATGGACTTTGAGGATGTGGTGATTCCCCTGGACCCCGTGACGAGGCCGACGACCCACGAGCTTGCAATTGAAGTGGACGACGCTTTGGTGCCCGCGGCGGTCGGCCTGGATACGGACACCCGACCGTTGGGTATCGCCGTGAGTTCCATCCGGGTGGAATGACCACGGAGCATCCGCCCGTTCGAATCGTCGTTTTGAACTACAACGGCGCCGGCCGGATCGAGCGCTGCCTTGAGCGGTTGCTGGCCACCCGCTATCCCGACCTTCGGGTGACCGTAGTTGACAACGCGTCGAGTGACGGCTCTCCCGTCAGCGTTGAACAGGACTTTCCAGAAGTCGAACTCGTGGAGAATGGCGCCAACCTGGGCTTCTCGCGGGGCAACAACCGGGCGCTCCGTGGGGCAACTGAGCCCTATCTTGGTCTTCTCAATCCGGACACCGAGGTTGAGCCGGACTGGTTACATCCGCTGGTTTCGCGCCTTGATGGCGACCCGCTTGCCGGTGGGGTCGGGGCCAAGCTGCTGCACCAGCACGACCGTATTCCGCTGCGACTGACAGTCCCGACGTTTTCGCCGTCACTGCCCGACACGCGGGAGCTCGGGGTGCGGTTTTACGGCGCCGAGACAAGTGACGGCGCCGCCGACGTGATCGGCGGTGCGCACGGCGTGGAACTCAACGCGTATGGTCATCCGTTTCGCTGGACCGAGGCTGAAGCCGAGCTTGCGGTGCCCGTAGGCCGCCGGGCCGCCACGCTACGAGTGGACTTGGCCACGGGCGATGGACGGGCGCCGGTTTCGCTCTGCGTTCACGTCGGCGACAAGCTGCTGGTTGAGACTCAGGTGCCGACCGAGCGCACAACGCTTCAAGTTGAGCTGGATGCCGAGTTGGTGAGGCGACTGGCGCGACCGGCGATCGAATGCGCCGGCATACGGCCGCTGCCTGACGGTTCGATGCGAGATCGCGGCACGCACTTGCTGGCTGGTGTGCCCTGGTCGGCCTGGGACGATTCAACGTACGGTCAGCCGAGCGAGGTGTTCGCGGTCAAGGGCGCGGCTGTGCTCTACCGCCGGTCCATGCTTGAGTCGCTGAACTACCTGGATGACGGCATCTTCATGTACTACGAGGATGCCGATCTGGCCTGGCGCGCCCGACGTCGCGGTTGGCGTTTCTGGTACGAACCCGCGTCAGTCGTCCGCCACGAACACGCCGCGCTCAGCCGGGAGTGGTCGCCCGGGTTCGTACGCAGCGTCGAGTTTGGAAAGCTGCGGATGCTCGGGAAGAACGCGCCGCGGCTGTGGGTGACGCGGCACGCGGCGGCGGCGCTTAGGTTTGCCACGGGTGACCTTCGGAATGCGATGGCGCTGCGAGACGTGGAGGCGGCGCGCCGCGTGGCGGCACGTCTTCGCGCGCTTGGTGACGCCGTTATCGCCGGGCCGCGAACGTGGAGGTTGCGCAGCGTTGAAGCCCGCCTGGCGCCGCTGGACGGGCGTGAGCTGCGTCCGTTCTTTGAATCATCGTGAGAGCGGCGGTCTACAACCGCTGGTTGCATGAGAAGGGCGGTGGCGAGCGTCACGCTGTCATGGCCGCCCGCGTGTTGGCGGATCGCTTCGAGACCGAGCTCATTACACACCGTCCAATCAATCGGGATGCGCTGGCGGATGCCCTGCACATCAGTCTCGACCAGATTGGTATTCGGGTAATTCCGGCGCTGCCTCCAAACCGCTTCGCCGAAGTCACTCGCGAATACGACCTGTTCATCAACGCATCGTTCATGACCAATCAGCCGTCGGCGGCGCGCCATAGCTTGATGCTCGTGCTCTTTCCGTCGCCGATTGACCGCACCTGGCCCGAGCGGCTGCGGCAGACCGTAGGCCGACTCCTGAAGCGTCAGCTCTTGCTGCCCGAATGGAGCGACGGTTTCTACGACGTGCAGGAATTGGGTCGCGGGTGGTTCCGGTATACGACTGACCACGCCCGCGTTCGGCTGCGCGTGCCGGGCGGGAAGGGACCGGTGCTCATCGATGTCGTGGCGGGGAATTTCCGGCCTGACAACGGCCTGCCGGTCCGATGCCTGGCAGACGGACAGGTCGTGGCCGAACACACATTTGCGCCGCGGCCCGGCGATTTCGAAACCTGGCGTATCAATCTGGACCGCCGATTCGTGAACGATGGCATTGCCGAACTCACACTTACGTCTCCGACGATCAACCCTGCGAGTGAAGTGACCGAGGCTGACAACCGCGAAATTGGGTTGGCCGTAACCGACGTGCGGGTCCGCCATCCCCGGCACTTTCTCTACGAGCTGATCTTCCGTCGCGCGCTGCCGGACCTGGGATGGCGCCTCGAGTGGTTGCCGGAGGAGCACTCGCTGGCCAATCTCGACACGTACGATCGGATTTGCCCAATCTCGGAGTACAGCCGCACGTGGATGGAGGCCTACTGGCAACGCACCGGACCGCTGCTCTATCCGCCCGTGGACACGAGCTGGGCCAAGCCGCGGCCAAAGTCGCAGACGATCTTGAGCGTCGGCCGTTTCTTTCGCGGCTCGCACGAAAAGAAGCACGGGGTGCTGGTCGAACAGTTCAAGCACATGTGCCGGGAGGGACTGGAAGGCTGGACCCTTCGGCTGGTCGGCCACCAGAGCCGGCGGGACGTTGACGTGGCGTACACGGATGACCTGCGCCAGCGAGCACGAGGCTTTCCGATCGAGTTCGCCGTCGATGCCCCGTTCGAAGACCTGCAACGCTTCTATGGCGAGGCGCAGATCTACTGGCACGCCGCGGGATTTGGGGAACGCGCTGCGCGCGATCCGATCAAGTTCGAGCATTTTGGAATCTCCGTGGTCGAGGCCATGGCCAACGATGTGGTCCCGGTCGTGCTGAACCAGGGCGGGCCGCCGGAGGTCGTGCGTCACGGCCACGACGGATACCTATGGATGACGGCTGCGGAACTGCGCGATCGAACCTGGGAGTTAGTGCGAAACCGCAAACTACGAACCACGATGGCTGGGCGGGCCCGCCACTCAAGCCAGCGCTTCAGTACTGCCGCGTTTCAGAATTGCCTGAATGCGCTGGTGGACGAGCTCATCGGTGACTAGCCGCACCCGTAAACGGGATGCCACATGACGCGAACGCGTCGGCTGATGCGTTGGGGTCGCGCGCGCCCGGCACTACTCCTGTTTGTCTTCGCACTTGCGTTCTATGCCCTGAGCATGGGGCCCGCGCGCAACGGCTCGGGTTACAGCGCCGACGGCACCTTTGCGTTCGAGATGGCCAAGAGTGTGATGGTCGATCGCGGCCATGCCTATCTGCGCGACCAGAACAGGAATTTCGCTCGCTGGGGTGTGGGTCTACCCACGGCATTTGCTCCGATCGTGGCGTTCGCGGAGCCGCTGGCCATAAAGGCCCCTCAGCGGGATCGGATTCCCCTCGACGCCCATGACGTACTGCTCGTCAGCTATCCGCCTCTGGGCGGCACGCCGGGATCGGACGTGCAGCGGGAACTTGATCTGGATATTGCGCGCGGGGTCTACGACGCCCTGATTCTGGTGTCCCACAGCGGACTCAGCGCCGAGTTCGCCCAGGGAACCGAGATTGCGCGACTTCGGCTCACCGACACCTCGGGCGGGACGACCGAGCATCCCATTCGCGTCGGAATCGAGACTGCCGAGTGGGCATATGACCGCGGCGACGTTCGTGCCGTGATCAAACACGATCAGCCGCCCCCGGTGGCTCGTCATATCGGCAATTCACGTGCGTACTACTACGCGGCGACCTGGCAATTCGACTCTCCCCGCAATCTGGCGTCAGCGCGAATTGCCTACGTACTGCCGGACGGCAACTTCTACGTGGACGGTCTTGCCGTACGCACGCCGGATGGGACCTGGCTGGACGGGCCCGGTGTGGGCCGCGTCTGGTCGGAGCGGCAGAATCGAGAGTTCTTCCGGCGTATCTGGGTGGCGGTCGCCAACGCGTTCGCCACCGCACTGGGCGTGGTGCTGGTCTTCCGAATCCTGCGCCGGCTTTCGTATAGCGAGCGCGTGGCGGTGGTCGGCGCGCTGGTCTATGCCGTCGGAACCATGGCCTGGCCGTACGCCAAGTTCGACTTTTCCGAACCGATCGTCACGACCCTCCTGCTGGGGTCGGTCTGGCTCCTGCTGGTCTTCGACTCGACTCGACGGCAGCGCTACGTGCTGCTCGCCGGGTTGGTGGCGTTCGCGGCGGTTCTGACGAAGTACGTCAGCGTGATAGCTGTGCCTTTGTTGCTGGCCGGACTCGTGGTACATGCCAAGGCCGGGAGCACTTGGCGCCAGGCCGTGCGAGAGTCCGTGCGTCCGGTGCTCGTTTTCCTTGCGCCGTTTCTGGGGGTTCTGCTGCCCGGATTGGTAGCCGCGGCCACGCTGTTCGATTTCCGTCTCCTTTATGTCCATGAGCTCATCGGCGGCCTCCAGCGCGGCTGGCTGGAACTACCGTTTGGGTTGGGCCTCGGCGGTCTGATTACAAGCTGGGGCAAGGGCGTGCTCTGGTACAACCCGATTCTGCTGGTGACCCTGCCCGTCCTACCGTGGTTCGTGCGACGCCATGGCTGGCGGTCGCTCGTGTTCATTGCGATTCCAGTCGCCTATGCCCTGCTCTACAGTCGGAAGCAGGTCTGGTACGGCGGCAATGCGTGGGGGCCGCGCTACCTCGTACCGACGCTTCCGCTGCTCGTCATCGTGGGAGCGCCCCTGTTCGAGCGTGCGATCGAACGGGCGCGAAGCTGGATTCCCGGCGCGGCACTTGCGGTCGTGGTTCTCATCAGCGCCAGCGTGCAGTTCATGGGTGTTGCCAAGGATTTCATTAGTTACCTCGATCTCTTCCAGCAGCAGGTGGCCGGTGCGGTGCCGCACAACGGTGCGGTCTACGGCGGCGCCGACTACCAGCCCTGGTCCTCCATTCAGCCGGAAGGCGACTTCGCGGCGGTGTTGTACGCGTACCAGTTTTCGCCGTTACTGGCTCATGCGTGGCTGCTACGCGCTGACGCGGTCAATCTGCTCGCGCCGGACCGCACGGACTGGCTGGCGGACTCTCTGGGCCGCACGCCCTGGCTACGATTTGGCATCGATGCAGTTCCCGTGCGTCCTGAGAACGGTCTGGGATTGGATTTCTGGTCGCTGAGACTCGTGGAAAGTTTCCTGGCGTATCCGGGCTTTCTGGTTTGGGTGGCCGCTTTGCTGCTGCTGCTGCAATTCGCCGCGCTTTGGGCGTGGGTCGGCCTGAGCGGCCGCATCTGGCCGTCCACGCGGGGCGTGCCCCTTATACGACTCCTTGCGATTGGCGCGTTTGCCGCGCTGTTGATTAGCTTTGACACGCTACATTTCATGCTCTAGCTTCAAGCTGAAGGGAGCAGGCGACACTAATGGCTGATTCGGACGCGACGTCCGCGCCGCCGCTCATTCCAGACGACTTTCTGTCGATCCTGCGCTGCGTGAACGACGATCATCCGCGTGATGACGGCGTCTTGTGCATCAAGGGCGACTTTCTCGTCTGTACAGTCTGCGGCTATCGATACAGGGTTGAGGACGGGATTCCCAACATGCTGTGGGAAGACGCGATCCCCCCGAGGCACGAGGAAACCGTTAGCTCGTGAATTCGATCAGCCAGGCGAAAGACCTGCTGGTCAAGTACCGGCGGCACCGCGCGATCCTCCGACCGTCGCTTGGGCGCTTCGCATATCACTGGATGCGCGGCACGACAGAGTTGCCGTACGGGCCGCTCAAGCTCCATATCGAACCGACCAGCGCCTGCAACCTGCGCTGTCCCATGTGTCCGCAGAGCGTGCTCGCCGACGAACTCAAAAAGCAAAAGCCGTTCATGGACATGGGCCTGTTCCGCAAGATCATCGAAGAGGCGCAGCCGTCGGTGCGAGAAGCCAATCTGTTCTTCCGCGGCGAGTCGCTGATGCACAAAGACATCTACGAGATGATCGAAGTCTGCGAACGCGCCGGAATCGCCGCCCACATCAACACCAACGCGACCCTGCTTCGGGACGAAAAGATCGAGCAGTTGCTGGACGCCGCGCCGAGCAAGCTGACGATCAGCTTTGACTCCGGCGAACCCGAACAATACGAGGTCATGCGCAAGGGTGCGCAGTTCGACCGCACGCTCGAACGCGTGCTACGTCTTCTCGAGTTGAGAAAGCAGCGTTCCAGTCCGAAGCCGTATTTCGTGATGCAGGTGATCCAGCTCTGGGATTCCAGCTTTCCCAAGGGAGCGCCGCCAGTCATTCCGGAGCACTTCCGGCAACGATTTGACGGATTGCCCGTGGACGAGTGGGACACGTTTTGGGCGCACGGCTGGGCCGGACAGATGGATTCGTCGGACTTCTACACCGCGCGTCCCCACGGCCCCAACTACTACCCGTGCAACTGGCTCTGGAAGTCCATGGCGATCTACTGGGATGGCAAGGTTCCGTCCTGCTGCGCGGACTTCGGCGAGGATCAGATTATGGGCGACCTGGCCAACGAGTCGCTGCTGGATATCTGGAACAGCCCGGCGTATCGGAGGATTCGCGAGGCGCACGTGAGCGGCAAGCTGGACGACTACAAGCTCTGCCGTGGTTGCGATGCGATCTGGCAAGAGGGCGGTTCTTCCTGGAACCTCTTTACCGGAGCTCGCGGCGTGGTTACGGGGGACCCGTTGCCCGTGATTCAAGTCGGAACGAACGGTTCGCACGGAACCAACGGGACCGAGTCGCCGGACCACTGATCCTCAGGCGGAGTGCAACGCCCCGCCGCTTGACGAGCGCAGCCAGCCGCATTGTCCGCCGCCATGTGCGGTGCTAGCGTCCGAGCAATGCGCATCACCTTTGTCTCGAACATCTTCCCGCCGACGGTGGGCGGACCGGCAACGCACATCTACAACCTGGCGCTAACGCTGCACCACCGCGGCCACTCGGTGCGAGCCGTGGTCTGTCCAGACGATCCGGAGGGACTGGTGAATCCGCCCTTTCCGATTGTTCGCATCTCCTGGAACACGCCGGTGCCACTGCGCTATGCCCTGGTCTGGTGGCACACATGGCGGGCGGCGCTGAAGTCAGACGTGGTGTACATCAACGGAATCGAGGCGCCGTCAACGCTGGCCGCACTGCTGGCGGGTCGGCCTCGAGTGCTCAAGATCGTGGGCGACTGGGCCTGGGAATCCGCGCACCGGCGGGGCATGACGTCGGTGGGGATCGAGGAGTTTCAGCGGACGCGCCAAGGCCGCCTGGTCCGGGCATTTCAATTGATCCAACGGCTCTACACCGCGCTGGCGACGGTTGTGATTGTCCCCAGCGGATATGTTGGCCGGTTTGTGCGCGGCTGGGGGAGCAAGTCCACCAAGATTCGCGTGGTTCACAACGCGCTGACCGAAATCCCAGAGATCGAGGAATCGCGCGAAGAGGCGAAACGGCAGCTTGGCTTTAAGGGGCCGCTGGTCTGCACGGTGTCGCGGCTCTATGGCTGGAAACGAGTTGATGACCTGCTCCGCATGGTGCCGGACTTTGCGAATGACGCCGTGCTGGCCATCGTTG
>JAPOXI010000127.1 GCA_026707185.1 Chloroflexota bacterium | reverse complement strand
TCCAGGGCCCGCTCGAAGGTGTGCACGCGCGTGTTGCTGCCCACGATCGTGCGTTCGCGCGCGAAAAAGTCGTAGAGCCGCAGTTCGAACTTCTCGGACGGATTCCCCACGCTGATCACCAGCACCGTGCCCGAGTCGCGCACCGTATCCAGGCAGGCCTGGAAAGCGGGCCCGGCCCCAGCGGCCTCGATGGCCAGGTCCGCGCCAAAGCCCTGCGTCAGGCTGCGCGCGGCTTCCACCGGGTCATCCCGCCTGGGATCCAGCACGACGTCCGCGCCCAGGGTGGCGGCCAGCTTGCGGCGGGTAGCGCCTGGTTCGCTCACAATCGTGTGACCGGCCCCCTGGTGCTTGGCGACCTCCAGTGCCAGGAGCCCGATCGGCCCCGCCCCCGCAATGAACACGGTATCGCCAGGATTCACGGTCACGCGGTCGAAGCCACGCACCACACAGGCCAGCGGTTCCGCCAGGCTGGCGGTGCGCATGTCCGCCCCGGATGGCAGCGGCGTCAGGTGGTGACGGTTGGCGATCACCACGTCGGACCAGGCGCCCCACGCCATCGGCATCCGGTTGGAGCAGAAGTTCAGCATTCCGCGGTCGCACTCGGGGCAGTCCTCGCAGGAGTTGTTGGGCTCTACCGCGACGCCGTCACCCGGCTCCAGGTCATATACGCCGGGTCCCACCGCCTGCACCGTCGCGGTGAACTCGTGTCCGGGGATCCAGGGATCCGAGCGCTCCGGGAACCACGAATCGAACTGCCAGCCGTCCCAATAGTGCAGGTCGGTCCCGCAGATACCGGACACCGCGACCTGCAGCACGACCTCGTCGGCCTCGGGCTCGCGGACCTCGCGCGACTCGATCCGCAGGTCGCCCGGCCCGTAGAGCACCGCGGCTCGCGTTCGCTTCGACTGCATGCGCCACCGGCTCCAAAGGGCCGTTCCCCGGCACGCTATCCGAGCACGCAGCCCGACGCAACATCAGGCAGGGATGCCGCCCCTTCCGATACCATGAACCCCACGAGCGTGCGCCGGCCGCCCCGGCGCCAGGGGTGATGGGATCAGGCGTATGGCCAACGACCAGGCACAGGCGATCGACTCCGCGATTCAACAGATCGAACGCAAGTTCGGCACCGGTTCGGTGATGCGCATGGGCGCCATGCAGGCCAACGAGGTGCCGGCCGTTTCCACCGGTTCGCTGTCCCTGGACGTGGCCCTGGGCGTGGGCGGATTGCCCCGGGGCCGCGTGGTCGAGATCTTCGGGCCGGAAGCCTCTGGCAAGACCACCCTGGCGCTCCACGTCGTGGCCGAAGTGCAGAAGGCCGGCGGCGCCGCCGTGTACGTGGACGTAGAGCACGCCATGGACCCCACCTACGCCGAAGCCCTGGGCGTGGATGTGGGTGAGCTGATCGTCTCCCAGCCCAACGCCGGCGAAGAGGCCCTTGAAATCACCGATGTCTTCGTCCGCAGCAACGCCGTGGACCTGGTGGTGGTCGACTCCGTGGCGGCCCTGGTCCCACGGGCCGAGATCGACGGCGACATGGGCGATACGCAGGTTGGCCTGCAGGCGCGGCTGATGTCGCAGGCCATGCGCAAGCTGACCGCCAATATCAGCCGGTCGCGCACGATCGTGATCTTCATTAACCAGTTGCGCGAAAAGATCGGCGTCATGTTCGGCAACCCGGAAACCACGCCCGGCGGCCGCGCGCTGAAGTTTTACTCGTCGGTGCGCCTGGACATCCGGCGCATCGGGCAGATCAAGAAGGGCACCGACGTCATCGGGGCGCGAACTCGCGTGCGGGTCGTCAAGAACAAGGTCGCGCCGCCTTTCCGGTTCTGCGAGTTCGACATGATGTTCGGCCAGGGCATTTCCTCCGAGGGCGACCTGCTGACCCTCGGCGTGGATCACGGCGTGCTCACCAAGAGCGGTGCGCACTACAGCTACGACAACATCCGCCTGGGCATGGGGCGCGAGAATGCCAAGGCCTTCCTGCGTGAGAATCTTGACGTTGCCCGGGAGCTGGACGCCGAACTGCGCGAACTGCTGCTCGATCGGCCGGACGGCACCCAGGCGAACGGCAGCGGGCACGCTCAGGAAGCTGTTGCGACCTAGCCTCGCCCGATGGCATGGCGTCCAACCAGAACCCGGTAATTGCCGCCGTCAGCGGCCAGCACATGGACGAGGCGGTGGTGACGACCGCGGCCTTGCTGGCGCGCGCGCACCATACCTCGGTGCTGCTGCTGCACGTGATCGAAGTCAGCCACCGGCTGCCGCTCAACGTGTCGAGCGACGAGATGCTGGGCCAGGCCGAAGCCGTGCTGGAGGACGCCCGGCGCTTGCTGCCATCCAATGGCGCGCCGGTGCGAACTGAGATCAAACAGGCGCGGTCAGCCTTCAGCGCTATCGTCGAAACCAGCGTAGACGAGGAGGCCGATTCGATTGTCGTGGGCGCGCATCGCTTCCTGGGCGAACACGATTGCGACCTGGGCCGCACCGCCACCCACGTGCTCCGCCACGCCGTGACGCCGGTCGTCGTCTGCTACGACCCGATACGCTAGCCCGTGGCGCTGCGCGGGAGGGGAATGGGCATGGCGGACGACGGGCTGATGGTCTTCGGATGCCGCGGGCATCCCGTGCTCACTGACGGCATCTGCCGCGAACTGGGCTGCCGTCCTGGCGAGATCGAGATCTTCGAGTACGGCAACGACAACACGTTCGTCCGCGTCATGGAAAACGTGCGCGAGGCCGACGTGTTCGTCGTGCAGACCTCGCAACGTCCGGTCAACCACTCGGTCATGGAACTCTTCATCACCATCGACGCCATGCGCCGCGCCTCGGCGGCGCGCGTGACGGCTGTGCTGCCCTACTTTCCGTACATGCGCTCCGACAAGAAGGACCAGCCGCGTGTGCCGATTTCCGCGCGGCTGGTGGCGGACCTGCTGGCCACGGCCGGGGCCGACCGCGTGCTGACGCTGGATCTGCACGCGGACCAGATCGGCGGCTTCTTCAGCATGCCCAGCGACCACCTCACCGGCATGCCGTTGCTCACCGATTACTTCGCCGGACTCGGCATCGACGACCTGGTCGTGGTGGGCGATACCGGCCGCATCAAGGCCGCGAGCGAGTGCGCACGCCGTTTGCGCACACCGTTGGCAGTGTTGGACAAGTTTCGCGATCCCATCACCTCAGACGTGACCATCCGCGGCCTGGCCGGCGACGTGCGCGGACGCACCGTGCTCTACGTGGAGGACGAGGTCGTGACCGGCCAGTCCATCCGCGAGGGATTGCGCGAAGTCCTGCGCCACAATCCGCGGGCCATCTACGGCGCCTGTGTCCATCCGGTGTTCGTGGATCAGGCCTACGAACTGATTGAAGACTCGCCGCTCGAAGAAATGGTGGTGACGGATAGCGTGCCGCTGAATCCGGACCTGCCGAGCGGGAAGATTCATGTGATTTCGGTGGCGCCGATGCTGGCGGAGGCCATCCGCCGCATCCACACGGGCGAGTCCGTCAGCGCCCTTTTCGCCGAGGCGTCGCTGCACTGATGTCGGACCTGCGCACCCGGCTCACCATTGAGAAGTCCGAGGCCCGCGGTCGTCGCGGCATGGTGGCCACCAAGCACGAGGCCGCCAGCGCGGTTGGCGTGGAGATGCTGGCCGCCGGCGGTTCGGCCGTTGACGCGGCCGTGGCCGCCGCGCTTGCGGTTGGTGTGGTGGAACCGTGGAGCAGCGGTATCGGTGGCGGTGGGTACGCCGTCGTGTCCGGATCCGACCTGGCCGAAGTCGTGGCCTTCCCGATGCGCTCCGGCTCCGGCGCTACCCCGGACCGCTATCCCCGCGACGGACGCCGCAACGTCAGCGCGTTCCTCTGGGACGGCGTGGTGGACGACGCCAACATCCACGGCTACCGCGCCATGGGCGTGCCCGGGGCTGTAGCCGGACTGGGCCTGCTGCACGAGCGTCACGGCCGCCTGCCCTGGCGCGACCTGGTGCTCCCGGCCGTTGAACTGGCTCGTGAGGGCTTTGAACTTAGCTGGTTCGACTTGATGTACATGGAGGGCACCGCGGCCGCCGCCCGGCGTCACCCCGAAATGCAACGGAACTTCTACCCGAACGGCGAGCCGCCGCAGTCCGACCACATGGAGAGAATCCGAATTACCCAGCCGGAACTGGCCGCGACGCTGGAGGTGCTGGCGGAGGACGGTGTGGAGGCGTTCTACCGGGGCGACATCGCGGCAGCCATTGCCGACGCCTGCGCCGCCAATGATGGCGTCATTGAACGCGCTGACCTGGCCGCCTACCGCGCCAGCGTCGCGCCGCCGCTGACGACCACCTATCGAGGCAACGAAGTCCTCACGCCGGGTCCGGGCTGCGCTGGACCCACCACCATTGAGACGCTCAACATCTACGAGCGTGCCGCGTCCGCCGATATGGCGCATGACGACGTGGAGCGCCTGCACGCCTACCTCTGGTCGTCCCGCCTGGCCTTTGCCGACCGCTTTCACTTCATGACCGATCCCGAGCGGGCCGATGCCCCCTGGGAGGCGCTGGCCTCCAACGAATACGCCGCGACGCGCGCCGCCGCGATCGACCCCAACGCTCCGCCGCCCATCCCCGACGCCGGCGACGCCTGGGCCTACCAGGATCCGGCTCGCGCGCTCGAGCGCCAGAAGTCGGAAACCTCCACCACCCACCTCTGCACCGCCGACGCCGACGGCATGCTCGTGTCCTTGACCAACACCCTCGGGGGCTCCTGGGGTTCGGAAGTCGTGCCCGGTGACACCGGTATCGCCTGGAACAACGGCATGTTCTGGTTCGATCCGGTGCCGGGTCGCCCAAACTCCGTCGCTCCGAACCGCACCGGCCTCAATAACATGACGCCCACGATCGTGCGCGCGCCGGATGGCCGCACGCTGGCCGTGGGCGCCTCCGGCGGGCGGCGCATTACCAACTGCCTCACCCAGCTGATCGCGCACGTGTTCGACTTCGGCATGGGCGCCCAGGATGCCGTGGCCGCGCCGCGCCTGGATGCCAGCACCCCCTGGGTGACCGTGGATCCGCGTTTCGGCGACGAGGCCATCGCCAACCTGCGGTCGCGCGGCTGGGACGTGCGCGTTCCGATCTATCCCGGCCGCACCGCCTTCGCCAGTCCCGCCATCATCCTGCGCGATGCCGACGGCGGCCTCGGCGCCGGCGTGGATGTCTTCCACAGCGCGTCAGCACAAGGGCTGTAAATCTCGCCGCGTGACGACGTCAGAGGAGCCAGAGTCGCTCAGCGTAGAGGTTTACGCGCAGATAATTCCCTCCCTCCCTCCCGGTGTTCTATTTCAGCTTCCCGCTCAGGAAATTGACTTTCAGGCACCAGTGCCCGATGGAGGCATGGAGAGCAAATTCGTTGGTGCCATGGACTTAGACATTGTGGGAGGGCATGCGAAGACGCGCTTAGTGTTTGCAGAAGCCGATCCTGACTTCGACAGTATTAGGAACTCAATTCTGAAATTCATGGAGAGTTTCATCAACTTATACAATTATGTGCACTGTCGATTTCACGCTATACATATCGAGTCCATGCTAATAAAGAGGTCTAACGTATTGGTCGACAATCAAGACTACACGCGCGTTCCTGGCTGGGGGGAGTTGGAGGCTGCAACTCAAGATGCTCGTGCATTCGGGGCGGAGCAATTGCTAAGTGTTATTTCTAACGATGTGCAGTTCTCGAGAGCTCTGAATGACTTGAGAAATGCTCTTGCAAATCACTACGACACCTCATTCTATGCGTATAGGGCCATAGAATCAATAAAGGCCGCGTTTATGGGAGATAATGAATCGCAACGCGAGAGCGGCGCTGAGGGATGGGAGACTATGCGCAGCAGCCTTCGAATAAGCCGGCAGTTCATTATGGAAATCAAACGGAGTGCGGATTTACAAAGGCATGGGCAAAATACTCTGGTCGTAGCTGATGAGCGACTCGAAGCCATGCGTCGAGCTTGGACAGTAGTTGGGCGTTACGTCCATTATTGTATTGAGGGTAAGCGAGGTCTAGATGACGGCTATCCGCTACTTGAGTGATGGTGATGGTCTAACCGCGCATCGAGAGACAACGCTCTGAATTGTCGGTGGCCCCTGCCGTGATTTGGATTCCTAGCTGCGAGTTGATTTCGTGAGAATCGATCCAGCGGGAGGTTTCGAAGGCGGGTATGGTCTTACGGTAGGGTGTTCTCTGCGCTGAGGTCGCTTTGATGGGCGCTTATTCGCACGCTGGCTCTGGTTGTGTCGTCGCACGTCGTCGATTGCTGACCGCTGCGCTGGGTGGCGCGGCGCTCGGTGTGTTGGCCGCCTGTGGCGAGGACGCGCCGCCGCCCGCGCCGACGGTGGAGTCCACGGCTTCTCCGCCGTCCGCGTCGACCGCAGCACCGGCTGCCACTCAAGCGGCGGAACCACCGCCCGCCTCCGGCCCGCCGGCCGGAACCCGCTTGCCCGATATTGCGGCCCGCGTGCGGCAGGCGCAGGGCGACGTAGGCATCCTCCCGCCCGCGCCGGCCACGGCCTCCGACAGCCCCATCGCGGTGCCCGCCGATATCCTGGCCGCGCGCGCCGACCGGCTGGTCGCACTGAGCGAGCGCGACCAACTCTCTGCGACCGCCTGGCGCAACATTGGCTGGAAGACGGATTTCGAGACTTCCCTGGTCCATTTCGACGAGATCTTCTCCGGCGGCGTACCCCGCGACGGCATCCCGCCCATCGACGATCCCAAGTTCACCGACTTCGCCGAAGCCGTGCAGTTTGTCGCCGGTCGCGGGCCGGTCGTCGCGCTGCGCGTCAACGGCGAGGCCCGCGCCTACCCATTGCAGATCCTGACCTACCACGAGATCGTCAACGACGTGATCGGCGGCCGGCCGGTCGCCGTCACCTTCTGCCCGCTCTGCAACTCCTCCGTCGTGTTCGACCGCGAGGTCTTCGGATCGGTCCTGCGCTTTGGCGTTTCCGGCAACCTGCGCAACAGCGACCTCATCATGTGGGACAACGTCACGGAGACCTGGTGGCAGCAGCTGACGGGCGAGGGCCTGGTGGGTCACCTGGCCGGGGTCACGCTGGATTTCGTGCCGTCGCAGTTGATTTCCTTCGACGAGTTCAGGGCGGCGTTCCGCGACGGCCAGGTGCTCTCGCAGGACACGGGCTTCCCGCGTCCCTATGGCCGCAATCCGTACGGCGGATACGACACCGTCGACGACCGGCCATTCCAGTCCGACGGCCGGCTGGAGGAACGACCCTTCCTATTCCAGGGCCGCCTGGACACCCGCTTTCGGGCGACCGAACGTGTCGTTGCGTTGGAGATCAACGGTGAGGCCGTTGCCTACCCGTTTTCTGTGTTGAGCGAGCAGCGCGTCGTCAACGACTCCGTTGGTGGTGAGAAGATCGTGGTGCTCTGGACACCCAATACGGTGTCTGCGCTGGATAAGTCAGACATCGCTACCTCCACCGCGGTCGGATCGGGGGTTGCGTATGGACGCGTGGTCGACGGGCGTGAACTAACCTTTGCCGTCAAGGACGATGCGTTCACCGACCAGGAGACGGGATCGACGTGGGACGTCACAGGCCGCGCGCTGACGGGCGAACTGGCCGGCGCGGAACTGCCGCCGCTGGTGCACGCTAACCACTTCTGGTTCGCCTGGGCGGCCTTCAAGCCGGCGACGCGGGTGTACACGGCCAATTCGAATTCCTGAACCGCCGGATCAACCGCCGGCGTCTGGTGATCCTGGATTCGGCCGCTGGTTTCCTTGCGGCCTGCGGCGGACCTCGGAACTGCGCGGCCAGGAACGGAACAGCAGCTTCCAGATCGCCGGCGTGCCTCTCTCAGAAATGGGCAACCGGCGAACGCGCGGGCCGTCGCTGCATCCGAATCGAGAAGCTGCGCCTCAACGATGTCGATGACTAACGAGCCATTGCCGCCGCTCGTATACAGCACGCCGTATTGGTATGCCTGGGCCGTCCACTCTCCGGAAACGCGACTGGTGTCGAGCCCGACGAAGGACGTCACGGCATGGTTGCTAGCCTCTAGTCCTCGTTAGCTTCCCAGCCCTTCAACCGCATGGGTTTTCGCCACGGGCCTCCGTCGGGGCGGGCAGGCTTTAGTCCCCGCGAGTACCTGCGCGCCCTCAGCACCACCTTCGCCTACACGCCCCGCGTCCTGGGCATGGTCTGGCAGACGAGCCCCGGCCTCACGGCGGGAGTGGCCGGCATTACCGGCGTTCGCGCCCTCATTCCGGCGGCCACGATCTGGCTGACCAAGCTGGTGATCGACGCGGTCGTTGAGGCCATCGCCGTTGGCGGCACTGGTGAGTCGGTCAACTGGGTGATCACGCTCGTAGTACTGCAATTGGCCCTTGCCCTGGCCGCCACCGCGCTCGATCACGGCGGCAGCGCGCTGCGGGCCATGCTGGGCGACCGCTTTTCGAACCGGATCAACATCATGATTCTCGAGAAGGCCGAGACCCTGGACCTGGCCTACTTCGAGGACTCGACCTTTTACGACATGCTGGAACGGGCCCGCCGCGAAGCCAACATGCGTCCGACAGGCCTGGTCACCAACACCTTTTCGCTCGTTGGCAGCGTCATCCAGCTGGTCTCGGTCGCGGCGCTGTTGGCCTCGCTGGCCTGGTGGATTCTGATCGTGGTGGCGGTCACCTCCATCCCCTACCTCGGCGCGGACATGTGGTTCGCCCGGCTCAGTCACCGCATGCAGTGGCGTCGCGCCCCGGATGCCCGTCGACTCTGGTACCTCGGCTACGTGATGACCTCGGACGAGACGGTCAAGGAAGTCCGGCTCTTCGACCTGGGCGGTCACCTCCTCGACCAGTACCGTCGCACCTTCGCCCGCTTCTACCGCGAAAACCGCAAACTCACCATCTCCCGCGAGAGCGTCACGTTCGTGCTCGGCATCCTCTCGGCCGGCACCGCCTCCGGCCTCTACATCTTCGTGGCGCTGGCCACCATCGCCGGCCGCCTGACCCTGGGCGACCTGACCCTCTATCACCAGGCCCTGGTCCAAACCCAGGAGCGCCTGCGAATGATCTTCGCCAGCGTGAACTCGATGTACGAGGCCAATCTGTTCCTCACCAATCTCTTCGACTTCCTGGCCTTCGAGCCGGATATCCGCCCCGATCCCGGCCGCCACGCGGTTCCCCGGCCCATCCAGGACGGGATCGAGCTCCGCGACGTCAACTTCAGCTATCCGGGCGTTCGCGAACC
>JAPOXI010000051.1 GCA_026707185.1 Chloroflexota bacterium | reverse complement strand
CGTTTTGGCCGAACTGGCCGCCGGGGATTGGCGCGGCGTCGAGCAGACGGCCGAGATCGAACCGATCGACGGCGGCCTGCAATTGGGCACCAGTCATGCGGCCCAGTCGGTGACCGTAGTCGCCGGTTAGCGCGTCAAGTTCCAGGCGTGGCATGTGTCGATTCAGAGATTTCCGGGGCGCCGGGTGAGCATAGACACGTCCCGGCACGACCAGCCCTCCGGCGTGTAGCTTGTGCAGCCAGAATTAGGTCAGTAAGGAGACGGCCATGACTGACTTGCGCGACAAGATCATGGGGTGCCTGCTCGGCGGCCTGTTGGGCGACGCGATGGGCGGGCCGGTGGAGGGGCTGCACTACGAGTTCATCGCGGAGCGCTTTGGCGAGGTCACCACGCTGAAGGAGCACCGGGGCTTGCAGCCGGGCGCGGGGACCGACGACTCGGCCCTGAAGCACATGTTGTGCGAGGCGATCGGGCGAACGAACGGCAACGTCAATGCGGCGGCCTGGGCGCAGGTGTGGCGTGAGCGCATGAACCCGTTCAAGTTCTATCCGCCGGTGGCCAGTTCCTTTTACAAGATCTCGATTGGCGGGATCAGGGCCCGCGAGGCGGGCATCGGCAACATGATTTCCAATAGCACGGCGATGTGCATTTCGCCGATCGGCATCATCAACGCGGGCGACCCGCGGCGGGCGATGCTGGAGGCGTATGAGGTGACCAGCCTGATCCACCGCGGTTCGCCGCAGGACGGCGCCCTGGCCATGGCCGCCGCCACGGCCGCGGCATTCGATCCGAATGCCGATGCCGAGTCAGTTATTGAGGCGGCGGTCAGCAACCTGGATCCCGAAAGCGATATGCCCGCGGCCATTGATACGGCGGTGAGCCTGGCGCGGTCGACTGGGGACTTTGGCGAGTTTCGAGCCGCCTACTACGCCGACCATCTGTGGGATTGGCCGCAACAACCCGAAGAGGGTCACAGCAACGCGGTGGACCCGCGCGAGTCGGCGTCCGTGGCGCTGGCGCTGCTGCTGCTGGCCGACGGCGATCCCAACGAGGTGGCGTTGATGTCCGCGAACTTCGGACGGGACGCCGACTCCATTGGCGCCATGGGCGGACCGGTGGCCGGGGCGATGGCGGGGGCTTCTGGAATCCGGCCCGCATGGGCCGCGCAGGTGCAGGCGGCGACGCCGGTGGATCAGGAGGAGCTGGCGGACTCCCTTCTGGAGGTTCTGACGGTGCGGTTGAAGGCAGATCGGGGGCGTAGCGAGGCGCTTCTGGCGTAGCTTCGTCCGCGCCGCGCCGTTCGGAGCAGGTCCGGCGCTGCGGTTCCAGTTCGCGCGGCGTCGCGGGCGGCCCTAAAGTACGGAGCCATGGCGACACTCCGGGTTCCGACAGTCGAGCGCTTCTATCCGGCGCATGCCGAGTTGCAGGCGCGGTTCGACCGCGAGGCGCGGCGGATGCCGGTGGACGTCAGAAGTGCGACAGCCTTTGAGGCGTGGCGCAGGGAAACGCGCCGGCACCTGTCGGCCATCACCGGCATTGACAGCCTGCGTTCCGCGGATCCGCAGCCTGTCGTCACCGAGTCGGTCCAGTGCGAGGGCTACGTACGGCAGCGGATGGAGATCCATACCGAGCCGGGCGTCGTGATGACCCTATACGCGCTGCTGCCGGACGGACTGCAGGCGGGTGAGCGGCGGCCGGTGGTCATAGCACCGCACGGGCACGGCAGCGGGGGCAAGAACATGACGGCGGGTCGACGCGACATTCCGGCCGTGGCCGACACCATCGAGAAACACAATGGCGCCTACGCGGAGCGCTATGCGCAAGCCGGACTGATCGTGTTTGCGCCCGACGCGCGCGCGTTTGGCGAGCGACGCGAGCCGGTGGGGCAGGCGAACGACGAAGACTCGTTCATGCGGTCGACGTGTACACCGCTGAATTTCGCGGCGATCTCGCTGGGTCAGACGGTGACCGGCATGTGGACCTGGGACCTGATGCGGCTGGTGGACTACGTGCAGACGCGGGACGAATGCGATCCCGAGCGTATTGCTTGCGCCGGACTGAGCGGCGGTGGGTTGCAGACGCTGTGGTTGGCCGCGATGGACGACCGGATTTGCGCGGCGGTGGTGAGCGGCTATTTCTACGGCTATCGCGACTCGCTGCTGGACCTGAACAGCAACTGCGGCTGCAACTACGTTCCCGGGCTGTGGCAGGCGGTGGATATGGGCGACCTGGGCGCGCTGATTGCTCCGCGTCCACTGATGATCGAAACCGGCGATGAGGACCCGCTCAATGGGGCGCGGGGGATGGCCAACGTGTACGAGCAGGTGTCGATCACGCGCGACGCCTACGAGTTACTGGATTCCGGCGACTCGCTGGTGCATGACGTGCAGGCGGGCGAGCACCAGTGGTTTGGGGTGACGGCCGAGCCATGGCTGGTGGAGCAGCTGACGCGGAGTTGACCGGCGGAAGCGGGCAGCTGCCGGGAATAGTTTTCCGCGAGACCAAGCACAGGGGATCTTCGTGGTGACCCGGCTTGACTCGACCGAGCTGATCATCGGCGACCGGCCGCAATACTTCTTTGACAACGGGCTGATCGAAGAGATTCAGAACATCAGGCGGACGATGCATGCGCCCAGGCAGCTCGAGCGGAACCCGGTGCTGGAACTAGATCGGCCGTGGGAGCACTTCACCAACTTTGGGGCGGACGACTGGGCGCTGTGGCGGGATGACGACGGAGGATTTCACTGCCTCTATACGGACATGGCGCTGGACCGGGAGAAGCTGATGCGCGAGGGCGGGACGATGATCGACTGGCACATCAGCCGGTTCCGGGTGATGTATGCGCGATCGCCGGACGGGCTGAACTGGGAGAAGCCCGCCATGGGCATCGTGGAGGAAGGCGGGCACGACACCAACATTGTCTTCGGCAGCGAGACGTATGGAAACGTCTGGGGCCCGGCGCTGCTGGACGACCCGCTGGAGCAGGATCCGGCGCGCCGCTACAAGATGCTCTACGAGTTGGGTCCGCCCGGCTTCCGGGTGGCCGACGAGACGCCGGGCGCGCACATTCGGCTGGCCCACTCACCGGACGGCGTCAATTGGACCCCTGCCGACGACGTGCCCAAGTTCGGGTCGCTGGGCGACCGGCTGGGCGACACGATATTTCCGACGTTCGATCCCGATAGCGGCCTTTATCGCATCGTCACGCGCCACCCGTTGATGGAACTGGCACCGCGCACGCGGCCCACCCACGCGCCGATGGTGGGCGGGGCGCCCAGCTTTGACGCGGTGATGGCTACGCCAAATCGACGGGTGGTGCGCCGAATCTTCATGTGTGAGAGCCGAGATTTCCTGAACTGGAGCGAGCCGCGGCTGATCCTGGCGCCGGATCCCGACCTGGATAACCTTGACGTGGCCTTCTACGGCATGCGGCCGTTCCGGTTGGGCGGGCCCTGGATCGGGTTCCTGGGCGTGTTTCACCAGGTGACCAACACGTCAACGGTCGAACTGGTGCATAGCCGCGACGGCCTCCAGTGGGAACGGCTGTCGCCCACGCATGACTGGATTGGCCTGGGGGAGCCGGGGAGCTGGTGCGCGAACCAGATCGGAATCCCGCGCATCGTGAACGTGGGCGACGAGGAGACCTGGGTGTACTTCGGCGGCGCAACCTCGCAGCACGACCTGTGGTACGCAGAGGATCAGAAGGAGCCGACGAACCCTTCAGCGGGAGCCGCGAGCAATCCACGGTACGCGCTGGGCATCGGCACGCTGCGGCGCAATGGGTTTGTGTCCGTCGGGGCCGGCGGAACGCGCGAGGGCATGGTGGCCACGCAGCCGTTCGTGTCGGAGGGAGACCGGCTGGTCATCAACGCCGCCTGCGGTACCGGCGGCCATCTCAAGGTCGAGGTTCGCGATGCAGCCGACGGGGTGCTGCCCGGTCGGGGACTGGAGGACGCCGATACAATCGCCGGCGACAGCGTCCGTCACACCGTCACCTGGCAAGGCGACGCCCGTCTGCCGCTTCCCCGGAACGCCGACTCAGGGACGGTGTACACCCGCTTCGTCCCGCACCGGCGGCTGCGGTTCGTGATGAGGAACGCGGAGTTGTATTCGTTCACCGTCGAAAGGTCGGGCGAGGGGTAGTCAGCCCGATCCCGAGAAACGGCGAGGCCGCGAGGGGCTCTTCAGGCGCCAACGAACCGGACGATTAGCCCGGTGATCGTCCCGGCGGCTGCAACCGACCCAGTCACCGTAACGACCATCCAGCGGGAGAGGCTGTGGAGGTCGGACTTCCACTCCGCGCGCATGGCCTCAAGGTCGGCCTTGGTTGCCAACGTCGGGAGCGTGGTCTCAATGGCGGTCAGGCGCCGCTCGATCTCGATGGCGGTCAGGTCAACCGTCATTCGGTTCTTCCCTTCTCGCCCATGATTGCTTCAAGATCAGTTAGGTGCCTGGTTTGGCGGCACCTCCTTGCACCAGCCGTACCACGTCGCTTCACGTGCCGATGAACCGGACGATTAACCCGGTGATGGTGGCCGCAGCGGTCACCGATCCCAGCACGGCAATAACCATCCAGCGGGTCAGGCTGTGGAGATCAGACTTCCACTCGGCGCGCGAGGCCTGGATTTCGGCTCTCAGCGACTGAATATCGGCTTTCGTCGCAAAGGTCGGGAGCGCGGTCTCAATGGCGGTCAGGCGCTGCTCGATCTCGATGGCGGTCAGGTCAACCGTCATTCCGGTTTTTTCCCTCTACCGCCCATGGTTGTCCGTGTCACAGTCTATCGCCCGACGTGAGAGCGATTCCCTGGATCGAGTCAGAGCGCCACCTCCGATGCCGCTTACACTCGCGTCAGTCCTGACCGGAGGCTGTGGTTCGTGGTGAGAGACGCCGAGTCCCTTCCCTTTGCCGCTCAGCGGCCGGTTGGCGGCTAGCGCAGGTGTCAGCGTCGTTCGCCGAGGCGCTTGCAGCCGGGGACACCGCTGCCATCCGACGCGCGGCGAAGGCTGACTTGCACTCACATCTCTACTTCGCCGCGCCTATTGCCGACGTCGAACGATGGCTGGGCCGCGCCATTGACCGTCCGCCGTCCCGGATGGATGGGCTGGACGGGATGCGAGATTACTCGCGCCAGGCCATTGGCCCCTACATGGACAACTGGACGGCCTTCGAATTCACGGCAGGCGCGGCCTTGCGACACGCGCGTAGCGACGGCGTCGTCCTGCTTGAATCGAGCTTCGACGTCTGGGCCGTCCGGCACCATCCAGATGGGCTGCGCGGCCTTGCGGCGTTTGCCGCGTCGCTGGCCGCACAGTTCCGTGGCCAGGTCGACTTTCGTCCGGAAGTGGGGTTCTCACGCTCGTACGTGGCAAAGGACGATCTCATGACTTCGCTTTCCGAAGCGATCGAGACCGGCGTCTTTCGGTCGATCGACATGTACGCACGCGAAGACGACTGCAAACCCGAGACAGTGCGATGGATATACGAGAAGGCGCGGTCACACGGCCTGAAGCTCAAGGCGCACGTTGGCGAGTTTGGGGGCGCCGACGAGGTGAAGCGGACCGTCGAGATTCTTGAGCTTGACGAGGTGCAGCACGGCATCGGCGCTGCGGAGTCTACCGCTGTGATGAACTGGCTGGCCGACAACCGGATTCGGCTGAACGTCTGCCCCACGAGCAACGTGATGCTGGGTGCGGTGGCCGATCTTGAGTCGCACCCGATTCGCAGGCTGTACGACCACGGGGTGGACGTAACCATCAACACCGACGACCTGATGATCTTTGGGCAGAGCGTCTCGGACGAATACCTCAATCTGTACCGCGCGGGTGTGTTGACGGCGGACGAGCTGGAGGAGATTCGGTTGGGATCTCTCCGGTGACAGTCGCAGTTTCAGACGCGGGCATTCCTGGCGTTGATCTCGATTTGATCCGCCCGCGCTCAGGCACTCGCTAGTTCTCTAAGGGCTCCAGCCGGTCGCCGCAGATCCGGCGGTAGTAGCAGCTGTGGCGAGCCACGCCGTCCTGGACCGTGTGGCACACCCCGTCCTTGCGCAAATTGACCAAGTACAGGAGCGAGTTCTGCTCGCAGTTCACGCGGACCTCGACGAGGTCCAGGAAGTTGCCGGAGGTCTCGCCCTTGATCCACAGGCGATCTCGGGAGAGGCTCCAGAAGGCTGCGACGCCGTTTTGCAACGTGTAGTCAAGCGCCCCTCGGTTGGCGTGCGCGAGCACCAGGACGTCGCGGGATTCAACGTCCTGGGCGACCACGGGTACCACGCCGTCTCCGCCGGCGGAGGAGAATCGCCCGAAATCCAGCGCGATGTCGCCGCCTTCCTCAAGCTCGTTGATCGAAAGCGCTGCTGAGTCACGCCAGGCCATAGATGGTCCCCGTAAGAAGATTCCAGGTGGTGCGGCTGAACGAAGACTACGCCGTTCTCAGGTCCACGTGCTCGCCACGAGTGGACCGAACGCGCCCTAGGTCTCCCGCCAGGGCAGGCGCCACAGCCCAAGTCCCATGGTGACGACCGCGTAGGCCGCCAGCACGGCAAGCTCCAGCCACACGTCCATACGTCCCCCGAGGGAGGCGGCGATGGCGTCGGCCGCGTAGCGGAGGGGCGAGACGTAGCCGAACCACTGCAACAGGAGCGGCGCCGACTCCAGCGTGAAGTACACCGGGGAGATGATGACGAGGACGATGGCGATGAGGCTGGCGATGATGTTTCCCACCGGCAGCGAGGGCGCGAAGCTCATGACGAACAGCACGATGCCGGCCAGCGCCAGGACGGTCAGAAGCAGCGCGGGGGCCAGCGCCCAGGTGGGGGAAATCTCCACGCCGGCGATAAGGGCGAAGCCCAGCAGAAACAGTGCGGAAAGAGTGCCCGACACTGCGGTGTACAACAGCGTTCCGACCACAAAGGCGGCCTTGGAGACGGGCATGGTGATGACGAGCTTCAGATGGCCCATGAACCGCTGCGCCACGATCTGCTGCCCGACGAGCATGGCGGTGCTGAAGGAAACGCCGAAGATCAGCGTCCCAGCGAGCAGGCGCTGCCAGACGGCCGCGTCGTCCGGCGCGATAGAGCGAAAGACGTAGAACATGGGAATCGGGAATACCAGGGTTCCCAGGACGATGAGATACCACTGGCGGATCATCGGGAGCGCGTGAATTTCCAGCACGGCCACCGAATCGCTCAGGAATTTGCGTGGGCCGGGCGTGCTGAGGCGGTCAGTCCGCGCCATCGTGCTCGGTTTCTTCATGGGCGTCTGTCCGGAAAGTCGGTGACAAGTTCCACGAGCCGACGTTTACGACAGTCCACGGCCGCAACCGCCGGCAGCCCAAGCCGTGACCAGACCTCGAGCGCGGCGCGACCGGTCAACTCAGCCAGATACAGCGCCATGACCGTTCCGTGCGTCACCAGCACCCAGGGCCCAGACGTTCGCGTTGTGACGCGGTCGATAGCCGCCGTGAGGCGCTGCAGCGCTTGACTGCCTGACTCACGACCGAACACGACATCGTCAGGATTCGCGAAGAGCGCTTGCAACTCCTGCTGCCTAGTTGCCGCATCGCGCCACGGCACGCCGGTCCGGTCGTGCTCGCGTAGGTCGGGCACGACGTTCACATCAAGGCTGCAATACCGCGCGATGATCTTTGCTGTGTCCGAGGCTTTGCGTTCGTCGCTTGAGCAGATCAGCCGGGGTTTGAATCCAGCGACGTATTCCGCCGCTCGAAGGGCCAGCCTCCGTCCTTCGTCGCTCAGCGGCCAATCCCGGTAACTCATGCGTTCCGAAATGGCGGGGCTGGAATGCCGGACAAGCAGCAGAGGCTGGTCGCTGGTCCCCGTCGCGGTGTCTGGCAAATCACTCCGCCGCATCGGCCTCGCCCTCATCGCGCGTTTTCTGCGTCAGCGCCAGGTATACGTCCTCCAGACTCGTGCGCATCACGGAGTATTCGTCGATGCCCTGAGCACGAAGTTGGTCGGCCAAGGCCAGGTGGTCGTCGCCGAAGAGGGTCTGGGGACCCTCGGAGGTCTCGTAGACCAGCTTGTACTCGTGGCCGATGGAGGCCCGCAGATTCGCGATGGTATCGAGCGCGATCAGGCGCCCATCCTGGATGACGCCGATGCGGTCGCAGAGCGTCTCGGCCTCTTCCATGTAGTGGGTGGTGAGGAGCACGGCGCCGTCGCGCCGGCGGTAGCTCTGCAGGACCTCCCAAAGTCGTTGGCGGGACTCAACGTCCAGGCCGACCGTAGGTTCGTCGAGGATCAGCACGTCCGGCTCCGCCAGCATGGCGATGCCGACCAGGAGGCGGCGGCGCAAGCCGCCTGACAGCCGTTCGCTGTTGAAGTCGCGGTGAGCCGTCAGGTCGAGTTCCTCAATCAGTTCGTCGGCCCGCTCTCGGGCATCCCGCCGCGACAACCCGCGCAGCACGCCGAAGATCCGAAGGTGCCTGTATACGGATAGCCCCTGGAACAGGCGGGCCTCCTGCGGAACGACCCCGATGCGCGACTTGGCGGCATCGGGATTGGACACGGCGTCGATGCCGACCACGCGCACCTCGCCGGAGGTTGGGAACAGTTCCGTGGTGATCTGACGCACCAGCGTGGTCTTGCCCGCGCCGTTGGGCCCCAACACGCCCAACGCCTCGCCCCAGTTGACGGTTAGCGAGATGTCCCGGTTGGCGTGCGGGCCGTCCTTGTAGCGCTTGTTGAGGCTGCGGACCTCAATGGGCGGCGGTCGCCTGGAGGTGTTCATGGACGGGAGTTCACAGACTGGCTCAGCAGGACCGTGCCGTCCAGCATGCCGGAAACCGATTCCCTCTGAAACCAGAGAGAGCAGCACCCGGGCAATTCAACTCACCGAGAAGAGAATTCATCCGGCGGCACCGCCTAGACTTGCCTGGCGTCGCCGTACTTGCTGCGGGAGCCAAGGCATGAAGCTCACGACACAGCAACTCGCCTTCTTCGAGACGTTCGGCTACCTGGGCTTTCCGGGGCGCTTCGCCGCGGAAGCCGAGGCGATCACCGCGGAATTCGAGCGCCTCTGGGCCGACCGCGGTGGCGGGCATTACGGGCAGGCCCACGACCATCAGCAGCGTTCGGCGCTGGTTCCCTTCATCGACCAGAGCGAGTACCTGAGCGCCCTGCTGGACGATCCGCGGATCGACGACGTGGCCAGCGCGGTGGTGGGTGAGGACTACAACTACACGGGGAGCGACGGTAATTTCTACGTGGGCAATACCCGCTGGCACTCCGACGGCTATGCGCGCAGCACGTACCGCAACGTCAAGTTTGCGTTCTACCTGGATCCGGTGGAGCGCAATTCGGGATGCCTGCGAGTGATTCCCGGCAGCCACCACCGGGGCGACGACTACGCCGAAGGCCTGCAAGGCATTATGTCAAGTCAGCGGGCCTGGACGATGGAGGAGCACCTCGGCGTTTCGGGCGCGGAGATGCCGGCCGTGGCGCTGGAAACCCAACCTGGCGAC
>JAPOXI010000079.1 GCA_026707185.1 Chloroflexota bacterium | reverse complement strand
AGCTGGCCGCCGTGTCGAAGAAGTTGATCCCGTGGTCCAGCGCCCGCCGGGTCAGCCGACGGGCGTCATCCGGCGTGGTCCCGCGGTTCTGCCCCATTCTGCTGGGCCCGCCCGTCCCCAGGCTGGCTAGCGACACGCGCAGGTCGGTGCGCCCTAGTCGACGGTACTCCATTGACTCAACCCTTCAGACCGAGTGGGAGTAGCATCGTAACCCACAGAGTCACCGCATCAAACTTGAGGATAGATGCAGTGCTACAGTTGCTTGGGCCAATAGAGTTCTTCAGCCGTTATTATGGGAGGCTTTCCGATCTTGGAAATTCTAGCTGCGGCTTGCGAGATTGCTTGTTCATCGTCTACGGCCAATGTCACTTCAGATCCCAGGCAGTCAGCGCTGAGAATCTCAACCACACTTCCAATGAACAATATTAGCCCCCAATGCAAGGAAAACTGGCTCCAATAGTCGCCAAAGTGAACAGACCTAACAGAAACCCCGTATCGGTTCCCCCAAGCTCGACGCAATAGCTCACTTGTACTAAAGTGAACGAATCGAGAAGTTGCATGGTAGATTAACTCGTACGTTTCCTCTTCCTTGGTTTGCTTGGCAAGCCACCACATTGATGGTGTCGTGCTATTGTTCACAGATCGTTCGGGCCACTTGAGGCGTCTTCCTAGATCTCTGAGATTGTGCTGCAGATTCTTCCGGTTTCGCTTCTGTTCCTCAAGATAGGGTAATATGCCATGCTCTTTGGACAGCGATTTACCGTAGGCCTTAGATTGAGCTCTTAAGCTACGATATATCTCGTCGTTGGCTATGTAAGTGACTAGCTGTTGAGCATCAAGGCTGGGGATGTCCAAAAGATACTTGGACCAAATGAACTCTTCGCAAGACGGTCGAAGCATTGGTGCTGCTGCATATCCTCTCTGAGAGGAAACCAAATACGAGATAGATTCAAGGGAGTCATATTGCCTTCGAATGATTGCCCTGCAGACTATCGGAAGAAATCCATCCGAAGGAGACCACTCAAGATCACTGTATGCATCCACGAGATCACTTAGGGAATCTAAGATGGTCTGAGTATCGTTCTTTAATTGTGAGAGATTGGACATAGAGTTCCCCTAATCCGCCTGTGAAAGGGGCATCAAGTTGGTAAGGCTACATCCTATATCTCAGCTTGCGCGAGGCTTCCGGTCGAGGAGGCCCCTACCCAGCTGATTGACAAGGCAGTAGTGGTCCCGGCCTATGCGCCAGTCGCACTTGGTGGGCGGCGTGGTCAGACGCGGCACCGCGGTGCTGCCCTGTCTTGCTGGGATCGCCGGTTCCTGGACTGCCTAGCGACATACGCAGACTGGTTCATCCCAGGCCGCGGTTCTCCGCGGCGGTGACTCCTGGCTTGACGAACTGCCTGAAACATAGCGCGGCCAAAGCGCAGGCGACGGCGCACATGCGGTTTGCAGACGGATGTGCGCGGTGTAGGCTTAGGTGAACCACCCCACCTGGGGTGGGGTCTGATGGGCTAATCCAGCCTAGGGAACCTCAATGGATCAGGAAACCCGCAACCTCCTCAACCGCTGGAAGTCAATCCAGGGCCATGCCCGTGCGGTCGAAAAGATGCTTGAAGACGACGCCTACTGCGTGGACATCCTCAAGCAGACCCTGGCCATCCAGGGCGCCATCGAGAAAGTCAACGCCGGCGTCCTGGAACGACATCTGAAGACCTGCGTAACCACCGCCATCGCCTCCGATGACGTCGCCGAGCGTGAGCGCGTCATTGCCGAGTTGATGAACGTGTTCAAGGGCACCGGCCACCTGCGACGCGTGAACTCCTCGGGCGAGGCCATCGAACGCGTCGCGGCAAGCCTCGGCTGTCGTAATGCGCCTCAACACGACCATGGAAACGGACAGACCGCATGACCGCCATGGCCGGACACGCGTTCACGCTGCCAGTTGCCGGCATGCACTGCGTCGCCTGCGTCGACCGGGTCCAGCAGGCCGTCTCGAAGGTGGTGGGAGTCCACGAGGCGTCGGTCAATCTCTCCGACGAGACGCTGGCTGTCCGCGCTGATCAAGACCTCAAGGCCGCCGACGTCGCCGCCGCTGTCAAGGCGGCGGGCTTCGAGGTGCCAGCGGCCGAGCGAACGCTCCAGGTCGAGGGCATGCACTGCGCGTCATGCGTGGGGCAGGTTGAGAACGCCCTAGTGGAAGTTCCCGGAGTGCTTGACGCATCCGTGAATCTGGCCTCCGGCCAGGCCCTGGTACGCCACGCCCTGGGCCATGCCGACGTCGGCGCGCTGCGGACGGGCGTCGAGCGTGCTGGCTTCACCGTGCTCGAACCCGACGCGCCCAACGAGACCTCCGAGGGCGCTGCCGCCGCGGACGGAGGGCTTGAGGAGCGCCGCCGTCGCGAACGTCGCTGGCTCGGCATTCAGGCCGCCTTCGCGCTCGGCGTCGGAGTCCTCGCGATGTGGGGGGCGGTCGAATTCATCCCCTGGGCGCCGGAGGTCCTGCGCAACCCCTGGGTCGTGATGGTCCTCGTGACGCCGGTTCAGTTCTGGTCCGGCTGGTCGTTCTACCGGGGCGCCTGGCTGGCGGCGCGGCGCATGAGCACCGATATGAACACGCTGGTAGCCATCGCAACCAGCGCCGCCTACGGCTACAGCCTCATCGTCACAGTGTCGCCCGGGTTGCTGAGCGGCGTGGCCGGGGCGGACGTGCATTACTTCGAGGCCTCCGCGGTCATCATCGGGCTGGTTCTGCTCGGCCGCTACTTCGAGATGGGCGCCCGAGCCCGGGTGTCCGCCGCGATCCAGCGACTGCTGGACCTCAGGGCCAGGACGGCCCGTGTCGAGCGAAATGGACAGACCCTCGAGGTCGCGCTCGACGACGTACGGCATGGCGATGTCGTCGTTGTACGACCCGGCGAGAAGGTCCCCGTGGACGGCCGGGTGCTCGAGGGCGCGTCGGCCCTGGACGAATCGATGATCACCGGCGAGAGCATTCCCGTGGATAAGGGTCCGGGCGACGAGGTGATCGGCGCGACGCTCAATACCGCCGGCAGCCTGCGCGTTCGCCCCACTCGCCTCGGCCGGGATTCGATGCTGGCGCAGATCATCGCGCTGGTTGAACGCGCCCAGACCTCTAAGGCGCCCGTGCAGCGGCTGGCCGACTGGGTGTCGGCGCGGTTCGTGCCGGCGGTCATCGTGATTGCGTTGGTCACCCTAGGCGTCTGGCTGGCCGTCGGACCGGATCCGCGGATCACTTACGCGCTGGTCGCCATGGTCACGGTGCTGATCATTGCCTGTCCCTGTGCGCTCGGCATTGCCACGCCCACGGCCATCATGGTCGGCGTCGGCAAGGGCGCCGAGTTGGGCGTCCTGGTGCGCAGTGGCGAAGCGCTCGAGACCGCCGGGCGCGTCGACACGATGGTGCTGGACAAGACCGGCACGATCACCAGCGGCCGAGCCGAGGTCACGGACGTCATTCCGCTCAACGGCGAGCCCGAGTCGGAAATCCTGCGCCTGGTCGGTTCGGCCGAACGTGACTCCGAACATCCGATCGGACAGGCGATTGTGCACAACGCCGCTGAACGCGGTATTGAACTGTCGCAGGCTGGCCGGTTCCGGTCGGTAACCGGCAGCGGCGTGCAGGCCGTGGTCGACGAGCGCCAGGTCCTGGTGGGCACGGCCGGCCTGTTGGCGGACGCCGGCGTGCCGGTCGCATCCGCGGCGCGCCGCGGCGAGGAACTGGCCGCCCAGGGTCGAACGGCCGTCTACGCGGCTGTCGACGGCGAGCTCGCCGGCCTGGTCGCGCTGGCCGACGCGCCGCGGGCCGAAGCCGCCGCGGCGATTGCGCAGCTACGGGATCTGGGCTTGCGTGTGCTCATGGTCACCGGCGATCGCGACGCGCCGGCCCGGGCCATCGCTCGGCAGGTCGGCGTGGACGAGGTGCGAGCCGAAGTTCGGCCCGGCGACAAGGCCGCAATCGTTCGGGACCTGCAGGCCGCGGGGAGTCGAGTGGCCGTGGTCGGTGATGGCATCAACGACGCGCCAGCGTTGGCGCAGGCTGACCTGGGAATCGCCATGGGTTCGGGAACCGACATCGCCATGGAAGCCGGCGACATCACCCTCGTGCGCGGCAACCTGGGCGACGCGGCGACGGCCATCCGGCTCAGCCGCTCCACGATGCGCACGATTCGGCAGAACTTGTTCTGGGCCTTTGCCTACAACGTGGCGCTGATTCCGGTTGCGGCCGGTGTGCTGTTTCCCGTGTGGGGGCTTCAACTCAACCCGATGCTGGCCGCCGGCGCCATGGCGTTCAGCGACTTGTCCGTGGTCGCTAACTCGCTGCGCCTGCGACGATTTGGACGAAGCAAAGAGGCCAGTTCCAAATCTAATTGACAAATTAACGCGGCAACGCTATTTTCAAGTGATGTTCTTGAGGGGCGCGGAAGTCTATTTGAGTGGTAGCTATAAAGAGGTATTAGCTACTACTAAAGGTCAGATTATACGGGCCTAATAAGTGGCCTTAGACGCTACTCTAAAGCGCGTCTGGCTAACGGGAGGAAATGACATGGCCATGCGTACGAGCCTGGCACGGGCGCTCAATGACCAGATCAACCATGAGTTCAGCGCGTCCTACGTCTACCTGGGCATGGCCGCCTACTTCGAGACGCTCGACCTTGGTGGCTTCGCCGGCTGGATGCGGGCCCAGAGCGAGGAGGAGTGGGGCCACGGCATGCGTATCTATGAGCATCTGGCGGAACGCGATGTTCCCGTGACCCTGAGCGGACTCGACCAGGCCGAAACCGAATACGACAGTCCGGAGTCCGTCATCGCCAACGCGCTTGACCTTGAGCAAGGCACCACGCGCTCCATCAACGCCGTCTATGCGCAGTCAATGGAACAGGGCGATTACCAGGCCAAGGCGATGCTGGACTGGTTCGTGAACGAGCAGACCGAAGAGGAAGACACCCTCCGCACCCTGCTCAGCCATGTCAGGATCGCCGGCGACGAAGGCGCGGGTCTGCTGATCCTCGATCGCGAACTGGCGGCGCGGCAGCCGGCTGCCGCGGGAGGCTAGCGCGCTGCGGGACGTTTAGGTCGCATCCTGCAACCGTCGTGCCAGCTTGTCTGCGGCGGCCTGTAAGCGTGGGCTGACGTCAACGCGATACGGCGGCGTGGCGGGTGCCAGTCCGCGCACACGCGCGGGCAGTTGCCCAATTGCCTCCGCGCTGTACGTTCGGATGTCGTCGAGGCTGGAACACTGCTCCACGATCCGGCGCCCGTTCGCCATCACGCGCCGTAGGAGAGGCTGCCCGTCCCGCGACTCGTCCGCGCTGCCCAGGACATCTCGCAAGGCCACGCCATCCCGCGTTTCGCGGAAAACCTGCTTGCGCCCGGGCCATGTGCGCTTGGATGCCGACAGTTTCATTCGGCCGCGCCCCGCATACGCGGCCAGCTTGTAGGCGGTATCCAGGTACGGCGCGTCGCTGGACACGGCCAGCGCCGTACCGACGCCGTATCCGTCGATGGGCGCGCCATCGGCGACCAGGTCCGCGATTGCCGGGGCGTCGAGCTCCCCGCTCACGATGATTCGAACCGCGGCCAGTCCGGCGTCGTCCAGCATGCGGCGGGCCAGCCGGGCGCTGGCCCCAAGGTCGCCTGAATCGATGCGGATGGCGGCCACGTCGAATCGCTTGCCCTGCCGCCCCGCCAGGTTGATCACTCGCTGCACGCCGCGGACCAGGTCGTACGTGTCCACCAGCAACGTAGTTCCGCTGTGCGTCGATGTGAACGACGTCAGCGCCTCCGACTCGCCCTCATGCGCCTGGATGTAGCTGTGCGCCATCGTTCCGCTCACCGGGATTCCGTAGCGCCGACCGGCGGCGACATTCGAGGTCCCGGCGGCACCCGCAATGTAGGCCGCCCGTGCCGTGTCCACGCCCGCTGCAGCCCCCTGCGCGTGCCTCGTGCCGAAGTCCGCGACCGGCGCCTCGCCGGCGGCCGCCACCAGGCGGTATGCGGCTGATGCCGCCATCGTCTGGTGGTGGATCGTGCTAAGCAGGTACGTCTCTACAATCTGCGCTTCGGGCAGCGAGGCCGTGACTTCCAGGATCGGCTCGTTCCCAAACACCGGCGTCCCTTCGGGTACGGCCCGAACCTCGCCTTGAAACCTGAGCCGTTCCAGCCGGTCGAGAAAGTCCTTGGAAAACCGCTGCAACGACGCCAGGTACTCGAGGTCGGTAGCCGTGACGGCCAGCCCTTCCAGGTAGTCCAGCGCCGTTTCCAGCCCACAGGCAATCAGCAGGTTCCGGTGCGGTGGCAGCCGGCGGCAGATCAGGTCAAAGGTCGCGGTGTCCGTCAAGCCGTGGTCCCAGTAGGCCTGCAGCATGCTCAACTGATACAGGTCGGTCAGCAGCGCGTCGCCGGGCGCGGACGGCTGCGCCCGGGGCGTCATGCGGGCTCGGCGTGCTCCAGGATGGCGCCGGCCTCACACATGGCCTTCAATGCCGCGTCGCCGTCGCCGGGCGCCACGTCCACGGCGCGTATGGCATCGGTAATCACGTGCACTTCGAGCCCCGGGACTTCAACCGCGTCTAGGACACTCGCCTTTACGCAATAGTCCGTGGCCAGGCCACCTACCCAGAGCCGTCGGATGCCCGCCGTACCTAGCTTTTCGCCCAATTCCCCGCTGTCGAACGCCGAGTAGGCCTCGTGGTCGGATTGATCGGCTTTGGACACCACCGACGCGTCGTCCGGCAACTCCAGATCGGAGTGAAACGAGGCGCCCGGCGTGCCCTGCACGCAGTGCGGCGGCCAGATGCCGCCTTGCTCCGCGAAACTCAGGTGGTCGATCGGATGCCAGTCTCGGGAGGCAAACACCAGGGCGCCTCCGTGGACTGCCGCCGCGATCCAATTGTTCAACACCGGCACCACCGCGTCCCCGTCCGCCACGGCGAGCGCGCCGCCGGGGCAGAAGTCGTTCTGCACGTCAACCAGCAGCAGTGCGTCGCTGGGTGTTAGCTCGGTCGCCATCGGTTGCCTCGAGACTCGGGCCGGCTTGCGCTACTGCGTGTCACGCCCTCGGCTTCAGCCCGTCGTAATCGCCCCGCAAATGGTGGCTGGGGTAGATGGATTCGAACCACCGCTTCACGGTCCAGAGCCGCGCGTCCTACCACTAGACGATACCCCAAGAATCGGCCGTCCCCGGCCGAATTCAACCCTAACATTCAACCTGCGGCTGGCAGCCAGCTTGGCGCCACGCCGAACGCTTCGCGCGGCTCTGCTGTTGCCGTGTCTGAACGACAATGTCGTTGTCGCCGGTTCGCTCCGCGCCTAGCATGGCGTACTAGCTCCGCTCGCAGGGAATTGCTCCAATCGCTGAACAACGCGCCCCCATTGGCGTGCTCGGCGCAGGCCTCATGGGGCATGGCATTGCGCAGGTGTTCGCGCTGGCTGGTCACCCGGTCACCGTCCTTGATACCAATCCCGCCGCCTTTGACGCCGCCCGTAGCAAGGTCGCCCGCAACCTCGAACTGATGCTCGAGTACGGCCTGGTCACGCCAGACCAGGCCGAGGCGGTCCCAAGGCGCCTCAACTTCACCACCGACCTGACCGACATCGGCGACTCCGCCCTCATCATCGAGGCCGTCACGGAGTCCGTGGACGTCAAGCGCGCGGTCTACGCGGACCTGGCGCCTCACCTGGAACCCGACACGTTGCTGGCCTCCAACACCTCGAGTATCCCGATCCACCTGATGGCCGACGCCACCGGGCGGCCCGACCGCTTTACCACCACCCACTTCTTCCGCCCGGCCTACCTGTGTCCCATGGTCGAAGTCACCAAGGGCGAGCACACCAGCGAGGCCACCGTGGAAGCCGTGCTGGCCCTCCTGCGCGGCGCCGGTCTGCGGCCCGTGCGGATCAATGTGGACCTGCCCGGCCAGGTGGCTAACCGGCTGCGGCAGGCCCTCTTTCGCGAAGCGCTGGACCTGGTGGACCGGGGCGTCATTTCCGCCGAGGACATTGATGAGCTCACGGCCTTCTCCTTCTCGCCGCGCATGCCCCTCATGGGCGTCATGCGCGATCGCGACCTGGCCGGCCTGGAAATCGCCCTCAGCGGCACCGAGAGCGTCTGGCCCGACCTGTGCAACGCCGACAGCGGGCACGACGCCCTGCGTCGTCTGGTGGAAGCCGGACACTTCGGCCTCAAGACTGGCCGCGGCTTCTTCGACTGGTCGGGCGTGGACTTCGCCGCGCAATGGGAAACCCTGGAGCGCCAGCAACTCGAGATCTACGCCACCCTGCGGAAAATCGGCGCCTGGCCCGTCTGATCGGGGGCTTCCAGCGCCCCACTCGCAAGGGCATTGGCCGCCCGGCACGGAGCGTCCGTGGTTTGCGCGGTATCCTTTCGCGGTCACTGTCGGTCAGGCACTCGGAGGCAGAGCATGCACCTTGCGCGTTATAGCGTGGACGGCGAAGTCCACCACGGAATCGTTGAAGGCGACACCATCGCCGAAATCTCGGGCGACCTCTTCGGAGACCTGGAACGCACCGGCAACACGGTGGCCCTGGCTGACGTCCAGCTCCTGACGCCCACCTCGCCAACCAAGATCGTCAACCTGGCGGGCAACTACCTGAGTCACATGGGTGACTCGCCGCCCTTCTCGCGACCGCAGCCGTTCCTGGCGCCGCCGTCGTCCGTTCTCGATCCCGGCGGAACCATCGCCTGGCTGGAAGGCTGCGAGAACCTTCACTACGAAGGCGAGATGGCGGTCATCATCAGCAAGCGCTGCTCGCGGGTTAGCGAGGATGAAGTCGGGGATTACATCCTTGGCGTCTGCGCGGCCAACGACATCAGCGAGCGCATCTGGCAGAACGGTGAGACCAACGGCGAGCCGGACAGCCAGTGGTGGCGTGGCAAGGGCGCCGATACGTTCTCGCCCTTCGGTCCGTGGGTCACCACCGGCCTGGACCACGGCAACCTGGAGATGACCACCCGCGTCAACGGTGAGGTCGTCCAGCACACCAATACCAGCGAGCTGATCTACAACGTGGAACAGATCATCAGCTTCGTCTCGACGTACATGACCCTTGAGCCTGGCGACGCGATCTTCACGGGAACGTCCGGCACAACCAAGGCCATGAAGAGCGGTGACGTGACGGAAGTCGAGCTGGAAGGCAACGGCATCCTGAGCAACCCGGTCGGTTACCCCGAATAAGTCGGATCCGAACGCCGGGAATTCACTCGGCAAAGTCGACCTGAACGAAGCCGCCGCAGGGTTTCTAAGAAACCCTGCGGCGGCTCGTTTTTCTACTCCTAAGCGCCCACAGTGAAATCCCGGGCGATCACCGCATCGGCTGCATGTCGTCCATCGGCGGACCGGAAGGCTCCGTCGTCGACGAAGTCTGTGCGTCCGACTTCATTGCGTTCCGCCCGATCTCGTCGGACCCGCCGAAGATGATCGGCAGGCTCAGCGCAATCAGCATCACCAGCGCCCAGATCGCCGGCGCCGAGGTCTGAAGCTGCCGGCGTCGCCG
>JAPOXI010000030.1 GCA_026707185.1 Chloroflexota bacterium | reverse complement strand
CCAGCGCGCTGGGCACGTAGACCCAGAGGCGGCCGTAGCGGTCGGACATGGCGCCTGCGACGATGGCGACGGGGAAGCGCATGAGGGTGGAGAGGGAGATGGCCATGCCGATCAGGAAGGGCTGGAGGTTCAGGACCTCGCCGCCGAAGAGCGGGTAGAAGAAGGCCTTGAACCCGAAGATCGGGACGGCCAGGGCCATGGCCATGCCGTTGACGAACAGCAGCCGACCGGGCGAGTAGATGGCGCGGCGGACGAAGCGAATCGGGTTCTCACGCGGAGCCGCCGTGGATTCGGAGGACCGGACCGGCGGCGGATCGTCCTTCACATATCGCTTCACCATGAACATCCCGGTCAGAATGGCCAGGACGGTCAGGAGCATGCCGATGCGCCAATGGGCCACGGTGGCGACCGCGCCGACGACGACCGGAGAGAGGAATCCGCCCATCATGGTGGCGGAGCTGACGGCGCCCAGCATGCGGCCGCGTTCGCGCTCGGGCGCCTGGCGGGCGACGTAGGCCTGCGCGGCGGCGCTGGCGGTGATGGAGCCGGCGCCCTCGACAATGCGTCCGAACAGGAGCAGCCAGTAGAAGGGTGCCGAGACGGTGAGGATGACTCCGACGATGGCCAGCGCGCCGCCGCCGTAGAAAAGGGGATGGAGCCGAACGCGATCAACCAACGCCCCGATGGGCAGATTGATGATCAGTCGGGCGAGGGCAAAACTGGCAATGAGCGCGGCGAGGGCCGTCCCGGCGGTGGCCTCAAGATTGAAGTCGCGGCTGATGGGCGCCAGGACCGACGCGATGGAGCCGTTGCCGAAGGCGACGGCCACGGTGATGGCCATGGACGCCAGGACATCGCGCGGCAGGTCCAGGACGGCGAGCCAGGGGAGGCGGCGTCGGGGCGGCACTTTAGCGTTCGACTCGCGATGAGCGAGTTTGAGAACCTCGCTGGCCGACGGTGATCTTAGGCGGTGATCCGGGGATGGTCAGCGTTGGCGGCCTACCGGGCATTGGCCACCGGCGCTGCTGTTTGTGCATGGGCCAGTATGGCGGTCGCGGGTAGGTCCGTGCTGAATGCAGATGCTCCAGGAGCACCGTGGCGGCATGGAACCGGGGAGGCCACCGTCGTCCTGGCGGCGGTGGATCAGGTCTCGTTGGATTCGGCGGCGGGCGCCGCTGGACGACGGGACGGCGCCGACTCCCCGGCCAGCAATGCAAATGCCAATGCAAGGAGCGTAGCGGCGGACCAGATCAGCAGGATTCCAGTAGTGCCGAGCACGTCGCCGGCCGCGTGTACCGGCAGAAGGATGATTGCAGGGCCAAGTGTGGAAACAAAGGTGAGTGTGCCAAGTGCGGTACCTATCCGGTTTGCCGGGGTTCGATCGACGACCAAGAGCAAGGTCAGCAGGAAGACGCCAGCGCTGAGACGTCCCAGGAGCCCGACCAGCTGAAATGACGCAAGCGTCTCGGTTTGAGCCGCAAGTGGTTTTAGCACGCCACTAAGGAACACGCTCGGGACAAAGAGACGAAGGCGACCAAGGCGATCGGAGAAAATGCCGACGGCGCAAATGACGAGCATGCTTACAAGCGTCCACAAAGGACCTGCCTGCAAGAACGCGTCGGGATCAAAATCAGGCATGGGCTTTGTGGGGATGTGCTTGGCCGGGATGGCGAGGACATCGATCTTGATTTGGCCGTGTCCTCCACCGGTCTGGAGGACAAGGACGCTGACGAGTACGCTCGCCAGTACGCCAACGGCCACGGCCGACAGGTTGATCAGGAGCAGGCGACCCGGCGCATGGACCACATTTCGAATCCAACGACGAGACTGGCGTGGTCTCCCGATGACCGGCGCATAGCGCCGCGCGAGCGCTACTCCGGCAAGCGCGAATAGCACGACGACAATCAGACCTGCCCGCCAACCCGCGACCGCAGCCGCAAGGCCGATCGTGTGGGATACGACCAAGCTCAATAGCCCGGCTATCCCGAGCGCGAGGCCCAACACGCGTCCTCTCTGGCCGCCGGGCGTCCGGCGAACGACGTAGACAAGGGCCGCCACATTCGCGACGGTGAATCCGACGTGCATGATGAGCTGACCGGCAAGAATGGACTCAGGGACTGGCGGCAATGCTCCATACACAGCTCCGCCGGCGGCCGGCGTGCCGCCGGCGTATAGGAGCGCGTGCGACTTCGTGCGGTCAGCGAGCACGCCGACCGGCAGCGCAAGCACCAAGGGAACGAGCCAGTCACTCGACGAATAGACGGACTTTATCCATAGGAACCACACTCCGGTTCGAGCGAGGTCGAGCAGCGACGGTCCTGCGGTGAACATCCACAGTGCCTCCCGGCCGCCAAGTGCCGGGTCCTCAAATAGTGCGGCGAGAGTCCGCAACGCGATGCCAGATCCAGCAAGCAGCGGTAGAACGGCCAGAACTTCCCGGGGGATCTGAAGGACCGACGGCCAGGCGCGTGTTCGTCCGTGCATTCAACCTGCCACTTTGGTGTGAACCGGAGGGCCTGGGGCCCGCCGGTTCAGGTGCCTGCGCGCCAGCACTCGGCTGTCTGCGTCGGACGTTCGCCCAACGGTGCTCCGCAGGCAATCAGCATGGTGTCGCGCGATGCTGTTCTTCCAGCGGTCGGTGACGCGCGGCGAGCCTAAGGGCCAGCCGAGTCTTGGCTTCCTCATCAGCCTTGGTGGGGTTCTTCGTCGTCTCACGCCCGGCTGCCCGTGAAGCCTTCGCGCGTCGGCGCACGGCGGCGCAGCCCAGTACCGACGCAATCAGGCAGCTCTTGCGTCTCGAAAGTGTGCAGCGTGAAGGTCAGTTCTTGACATGGACGACCTGGTTGTCGATGGCGGAGTCGTAGCCGGCGAGTACGAGTTGGAGGTTGCGTCGGCCTTCCTCGAGCGTGTGAAGGGGCGGGGCGTCGCCGCGGACGGCGTCGGCGAAGCGGCGGAAGATGGGCGTGAAGCCGAGTTCGTCGGCGTCGGTGCTTTCCAGGACTTCGGTTCGATCGCCGGCGTGCAGGACGGCCTCGCCGCGGTCGAGGCGGATGGAGCCGAGATCGCCGTGCACCTCGGTGAGGCCGGTGGCGCTAGTAGCGCTCCAGGCCGCGAGGACGATCGAGGTTGCGCCGCTGGCGTGGCCGAGCATGAGGGCGGCAGTGTCGTCCACATCCTGCTTCCGCACGTGGGTGCCGACGCGGGCGGAGATTTGGGTGATGGGCGATTGGAGCATGGCCTCGGCGGTGTAGAGGTTGTGGTAGCCGTTGTCGAGCAGGGCGCCGCCGCCGGCATCCTCGCGCCGGCTGCGCCAGGTTGGGTCGTAGGCGGCCGCGCCGACGTACCAGCCGCTACCCATGTGCTCCATGCGAAACATGAAAGGATCGCCGATGCGGCCGGCCTCGATGGCGGCCAGCGTGGCGGCGGTGCTGGGGCGGTTGATGTAGTTATGCATGATGCCGGCGGGGATGTCGCTGCGCTTGACCTCGGCGATGATCTCGTCGGCCTGTTTCAATGACGTGGCCAGGGGCTTTTCGCTAAGGAAGGGCGTGCGGGTGCGGGCAGCGCCCAGGCAGACGGGGGCGTGAAAGCGGTGGGGCACGGCGATGTCCACGGCGTCGACGAGGCCGGAGCGAAGCAGGTCGCGGTAGTCCGTGAAGCGGGCCTGGGACGGGACACCGAAGCGGTCGCTGATGAAGTTGAGGCGTTCGGGTGTGGGGTCGGCCACGGCGGTGACCTGCCAGACGTCCGGCATGCGCTGCAGGACGGGGGCGTGGCCCTCTTCCTGTATGCGGCCGCAGCCGATGAGGCCGATACGCAAGGGCTCGGCCATCAGGCGTTCTCTCCGGCGAGGTCGAAGCCCAGGCGTTCGGTGAGGTAGCGGGAGTTGACTTCGAGGCTCTGGCGCGGAGTGGTCTGGGAGCGGTCTAGTTCGACGGTGAGCCAGCCGTCGTAGCCGGCTTCTCGGGCTACGTCCAGCAGGGCGGGCAGGTCCACCACGCCGGTGCCGAGTTCGCCGAAGAAGGCGATGCGGGGGGCATGGGCCTGGGCGCTGGCCACGTCAGGCGTCTCGACGTCGAGCTCGGGCACGTAGTCCTTGATATGCATGTAAGTGAGGATGTCGCGGTAGCTGGAGGCGACTTCCACGGGGTCGTCGCCGGCCTTGGCGATGTGGGCGGGGTCGAGCGCCAGCTTGACGAGGTCGGTGTCGACGGCGTCGAAGAAGCGCGTGATTTCGTCACGCTGCTCGATCACCGTGTTCCAGTGCGGGTGCATGCCGGCCACGATGCCCTTGTCGCGAGCGGCGGCGGCGACTTCGCTTACGCCGCGGGCAAACGTGGCCATGTCTTCGGCAGTAGGGGTACCGCTGCGCTTGCCGGGACCCACGACCAGGCGGTCGGAGCCCATTTCGTGCAGGAAGTCGATGATGGCGAGGTTGTTGGCAATTGCGTCGGCCTGCTGGGCGGGATCGTGCAGCGGACCGCCGCCGTAGAGGGCCGAGAGGCGCAGGCCGCGGGCCTGCAACATGGCCTGGAAGTCGTGGGCGCGGCCGGCGAACTGGGTGACGACGGTGCCGAAGGTCTCCGTGCCGGCGTAGCCGAAGCTGCCGATATCGTCGATGGCCTCGACGAGATTGTCGCCCCAGGTGATCTGGTGGCAGGAACAGCGAAAGACGGCCACAGGACAACCTCACGATGCGAAGGCGCGGGAAGGCGCCGACCCCGGCGGCGTGAACGTACGTTCTGTGGGGCTGTGGGGCAACTGGACGGAAACATCCGCGTGTGGGCGTCGAATACTGCGAAGGGCTATCGGCAGAGAATTGAAGGATGGGTTCTGAGGTACGATCGACGAAGCGGTTGGGTGGCAGATGCGTTTGCCATCCTGACCGGGGGCGGTGAAATCGAAGCAGTTTCCGAGGAGGGAAACCATGAGCACCGCCTCATACGAGCAACGGCTTAGCGTTGTTGAAGCCGAGCGCAAGCACCTGGCAACGAAGGCCGATTTGCATGCCCTGGAGACCAGGCTTACTCGGTGGATCGCCGGACTGGGCTTCGGCGTGGTTGGGACGCTGATTGCTGTTCTGGTGGACCGGTTTGCGGGGTAAAACTTGTAGCACGCAGCCACGGTGGCCGCGTTTCCCAGCGGACCGCCGGAGGCCTGTGTCCGTCACAGCCCAATCGGGTCGACGGTTGAACTGTTAAGCGTCCAGACTGCCGGCACGGCCGGGGCTTCAGATGAGGTTCGCTAGTCCAGACACATGCGCGTGACTAGCCGTGAGCGGCTAGGCGAGCAATACGCGGACGACGCCCGCCTCGCCCTGCGGCAGGAAACGCATCGGCGCTACAGCGAGCGTCCGGACAACACTCCGAGGTGGGTGCTGGACCTGCTGGCGCCGGGACCCGGTGACCTGGTGCTGGATGCCGGGGCGGGGAACGGTGCGTACCACCCGGCGCTGCAAGGCCGCGGGGCCAGGATCGTGGCGGTCGAGCGCGAGATGGGGATGATTCGGTCGGTGTCGGATTCGACTGCGTCGTATGTGGCGGGTGATGTGACGGTGGTTCCGCTGCCCGCCGATGCGGTCAATCACAGCATGGCGAATCACGTGCTGTACCACGTACCCGACATTCCGGCTGCACTGATGGAGCTTGCTCGGGTGACGCGACCCAATGGGCGGGTGGCCCTGACGACCAACGGCGACCGCCGTGAGTCGCCGCTCCAGCAACTGCATGAGCGGGCGGCGCGGGAACTGGGAATCGACGCCGACGTGCCAATCACGACGGATCGCTTCGGCGACCAGAACCTGGGGCAGGTGCGGCGCGTCTTTCCGGACGCAGCAAAGTTCGAGCAGGTGAACGCGCTGGTGTTTCGGACGGCGGAACCGGTGCTGGCGTACTACGGCTCGGGACCGGTGGACAGCGTGCGAGAGCCCACGGCTGACACGCGCCGCGAACTGGTGACGCGGATGGATGAACTGGTTCGACAGCGGATTGCGGCAGACGGCGAATTCCGGATTCCGAAGCGGGTGGTCTGCTACCTGGCCACGGCGCCCTAGGTACGGGAGCGTGTGGCTTCTGTGCCACTATCGGGCGAAATCGACTCCGGCAGGGCGAGGTCTGAACGTGGCGAAGGGACTGGACGGCAAGGTGGCTGTGATTACCGGCGCGGGGCGGGGCATTGGGCAGGCCATTGCCGAACGCTTCGCGGCCGAGGGGGCGGCGGTGCTGGTGGCCGATGTAGACATGGAGGCTGCCGAAGCGGTTGCGGCAGGCATCGCGGCATCCGGCGGATCCGCTTGTGCTCAGGCCGCCGACGTGCGCAATCCGGCGGACATCACCGCCATGTTCGAAGCCGCCGAAACGGTATTTGGTCCGGTGGACATCGTGGTGAACAACGCGGGGATCGGCGGGGCCTCGTCCATCGCCGAACAGTCGATGGACGCGTGGGACAACATGTTTGCCATCAACGTGCGCGGGGTCTTCCTGGGCGTGCAGGAAGCGGCCCGGCGGATGGAGCCGCGCGGTTCCGGCATCATCATCAACATTGCATCGGCCGCCGGAAAGATCGCGCGGCCGTATATGGCCTGCTATTGCGCGACCAAGCACGCAGTAATTGGGATCACCCGGTCCACCGCCATGGAGCTTGCGCCGTCCGGCGTGCGCGTGGTTGCCCTCTGTCCCGGCATCGTGGACACGCGGCTGTGGCGGGAGGACCTGAATCCGGATCTGACTGAGTTGGAAGGCCGCGAGAACGAGTCGGCCTGGGACGTTCGGGTTGCCGGGATCCCGATTGGTCGTCACCAGGTGACGGAAGACGTGGCGAACGCGGCCTACATGCTGGCCAGCGACGACGCTTCGTACATCACGGGGATTTCGCTGAGCGTGGACGGCGGGATGGTGCTGCATTGAGCGAGGCGCCGTTTCCGACGTTCGTGGTGGGGAGCCTGCCGCGGCCGGTGTGGGTGCGGGAGCTGATCGAGCGTCGTAAGCGCGGCGAGGTAAGCACGGCCGCGGCCGAACGGGTGCTGGACGACGCGGTGCCGGCGGCGATCCGGATGCAGGAGGCGGCCGGGCTGGATTACGTGTCGGACGGCGAGTGGCGCCGCGAGAGCTACGTGAAGGTGTTCGCCGACGCCGTGGCGGGGTTCGAGCCGGACCTGATCGCGGGCGGCCGTGGAGCGGCCTATCCGGCCGTTACCCAGCCGCTACGGCAGGAGCGGCCGATCGCGCTGGACGAGGCGAGGTTTGTCAAGAGGACGACAACGCGTCGGACGCTGGCGGCAGTGCCGTCGCCATACACGATCGCGCGCCGCATGTGGAGTCCGGAGCACTCAACGCGGGCGTATGCCACCCGCGAGGACTTTATGGAGGCGTGCATACCGATCATCAATGGTGAGCTGCAGCGGCTGGCGTCGCTGGGGGTGGACGCGATCCAGCTGGACGATCCGTGGCTGGCCCTGCTGGTGGACGCGGAGTACCGGGCGCGGGTTGGGATCGATGACGTCGAACATGAGATCGAGATGGCGATACAGGGCGTCAACGGGGCGGTGGAGGGTGTGGATCACCCGCTGATCTCGGTGCACCTGTGCCACGCGCACGCTAACCGCCGACACAGCACGCGCGGGCCGTACGACTTGATCGTGAATGCATTGGGTCGCACAAACGTTCATCGGTTTGCCATGGAGTTCGCCACGCCGGACGCCGGCGGGATCGAGGTGCTGGCGCAGTTTCCGGACGACAAGCTGCTGGGCCTGGGCGTGATCGACCACACGGACATCAACGTCGAGACGCCGGAGACGGTGGTGGAGCGGGCCGAGGCGGCGATGCAGTACGTGCCCGCCGAGCGGCTGACGCTGAATCCGGACTGCGGGTTTGCGCCGTCGAGTATCAATCCGATGGACCTGGACGAGGCGTACTTGAAGTTGCGGGCGTTGTGTGTGGGGGCTGAGTTGCTGCGGCGAAGGCACAGACAGTGAATCAACAGGACTCAGACTCTCGAGAGGAAGCTTGTTCGGAAAACGCAGACGAGCGTCGTCGGGCTGAGCGAGTGGCCGCTGTCGCCCGCTTCCGGCGGCGCCGAGCGAAGTTCAGGCGCATCAAGATGACCACTGACGAGATCCTGGCTGACATCCGCGAAGGACGCCGGCGCTAGCAGCGGGCGTCTAATGCGTGTTTAGGCGCGAGGTGGCCGAGCGAAGGCGCCAAAGAGCCTGGGCGCTGGCGATGGCTAGGAAGGCGGCCGCGGCGCCGGCGCCGTAGTCGAGGAGGTTGAGGCCCCAGCCGAGGTAGGCGATGAGGAAGGGGTAGTAGACCATCCAGGTCTTGACGCTGAATGGCAGGGGCGTGCGGAAACGGTCGGCCAGGTAGAGCAGGACGTTGGCCAGGGGGTAGGCCGCGGCGTAGGCCACGCCGATTTCGCCGCGCAGCGCGCCGACGGCGACGAGGCCGCCCAGCACGGTGAGCTCACGCACGTGGTCGCAGACCTGGTCCAGCAGGGCGCCGAAGTTGGAGGCCAGGCCGCGGGCGCGCGCAAGCTCGCCGTCCAGGAAGTCGAGGATCAGGGTGCCGATGAATAGCGCAAGGGCCAGGCGAGGGAAAGGGACGATTAGGAAGGCGACCACGAATCCGAGCGGAATCTGACTAAATGAGAGCGCGTTCGGGTGGACGCGGGCGGCGGCAAGTGTCGTGATAACCGGCCGAACGAGGTAGCCGCCGAGGCGTCGCAGGGGGGCTAGTAGAAGGCGTTCGAGGGTGGAGTAGGAGCCGGGAGCCGGGGGCTCAGCCGGTCGACTCTCACCCGGCCCTCTCCCGGTGGGAGAGGGTGGAGCGGGGGCCGACATTGGCGTGGGTTACCAGGTGAGCTTGTGGGCGAAGTAGGCGCGCAGGCCGTCGGCGGCGACGCGCTCCTGGCGCATGGATGTTCGTTCGCGCACGGTGACGGTCTGGTCGTCGAGCGAGTCGAAGTCGACGGTCACGGCGAACGGCGTGCCGGCCTCATCCTGGCGGGCGTAGCGGCGGCCGATGGAGCCGCTGGCGTCGTAGAACACGGGCCAGGCGGCGCGCAGGTCGTCGGCGATGCGGGTGGCCAGTTCGACCAAAGGCGGCCGGTTGCGGGCCAGGGGGAAGACGGCGACCTTGAACGGGGCGAGCCGCGGGTCGAGGTTCAGGAAGGTGCGCGGTTTACCGGCGACTTCCTGGACGGTAAAGGCGTCTGAAAGGAACGCAAGGGCCGCGCGGTCGACGCCGGCCGCCGGCTCGATCACGTAGGGCGTGACGTGTTGTTTGGCCGCGTCGTCGAAGTATGAAAGGTCGGTGCCGCTGGCCTCGGCATGGCGCTGGAGATCGAAGTCAGTGCGGTTGGCGATGCCTTCCAATTCGCCCCAGCCGAAGGGAAACTGGTACTCGATGTCGGTGGTGGCTTTGGCGTAGTGGGCCAGTTCCTCGGGGCTGTGGGGTCGCAGGCGCAGGCGTCGCGGTTCCACTCCGAGGTCCTGCCACCAGGCGAAGCGGGCGTCGACCCAGTCCTCGTGAGATTCGTCGTCCTGGCCGGGCTCTACGAAGTACTGCAGCTCCATCTGCTCAAACTCGCGGCTGCGGAAGATGAAGTTGCCAGTGGTGATCTCGTTGCGAAACGCCTTGCCGATCTGGGCGATGCCGAAGGGCATCTGCACGCGCGCGGTGTCGCGCACGTTCTTGAAGTTGACGTAGGTGGACTGGGCGGTTTCGGGCCGCAGGTAGGCGACGG
>JAPOXI010000131.1 GCA_026707185.1 Chloroflexota bacterium | reverse complement strand
GATCAGCATCAGGATGTGCGGTTTGCGCTCGGGCATGGCCTTCACCTATCGACGCGACCGCGTGAGCCTACGCCATCCCACCCCCGCCTTCCCAAGCGCGACCTGCCAACAACCCCCAGCGTCCCCGAAGGTGCGGCCGCTCTTGCCCCTCGCCGGGGCAAGCAACCGTGTTCGGTGTCAATCTGTTTGAAGGGACGCCGTTCTTCACCCTCTCCGAGGGGAGAGGCAGGTTCGGGCGTCTTCGGCCGAAACCGGTGAGCAGTCTTCCGCCCGTCCTGCCCCAGCTAACTCACGGCCCACGAACCACCGCGCCTGACGCGCCCGCGCCGTCATCTGATGTGCCCACGCCGACTGCCGACGCGACCGCCACCGCAGAGGCGCCGATTGAGATTGCGGCTTCGGCGCTGCGGCTCTTGGCGGAATAGTTCGGCGAGGAAAGCTACACGCTCATCAGTTCCGAGGCGATGTCCTGGTCAGACTCCCGGCTGGGATTCCCAAGGGAAGTCTTTGCCTACACCCGGGCATCGGTCCCGGCTACAAGGTCATCTTCCATCTAGCCGGCACGCCCCACCCCGTGCACACCAACACCGAAGGCTCCGACACCGTCATCCGTGAACACGGCCAGTAGAGTGCGGAGTATGCGTTCAGACTCAAGATTGAAGCCCCAATATCGCGCAGGCCGTCAGGCGCGAGAACGATTGTCCACACTGTAGACTTGAGCACGCAGTGCGCGTCAAGTGCTCCGTCCTTACATAGCGACGGAACAACTATCTAGGACTGGCACAGAGTGAGAAATAGGAAACGACAACGGCAGATGGATAATATTCTATCTAGAGACGACCACCTTTGCGGCATCCATGCTGGCGGCTGCGGTGAGAAGATTGTCTTGTCACAGCATGACGCTGACCGAGACCACATCTACCCCAGAGCTTATTTCAAAGGACTCCCGAACGCCTCAGAGTTCCACCGTCTGTGGAATCTGCAGCCAATGCACAGGGACTGCCATAGACTCCGGGGGCGGGGCCAGATAGTCTCTGGCGTGAGTTTCCAATGCACTTGCCATTACAACTACATCGATGAGCAGGGCAACAGGTTTGTCTACTCCAGGCAGCCTAGTCTGGATTGGCACAGACGACGGACTTCAAAGTGGCATGAACGGAGGGATTCAAGGTAGAGACGCACCCGATACTACGAAGGGACGCTCTTCGAGGGACCGAAAATTGAGGGGCGGCCAAATATGCCTGAGCCCATCATGGCTTTCAAACTTATAGCCGGTCACTCAAAAGGCGGTCGAAGAAGAGGCTTTGTGATAAATGAGATTGGACATACGATGGTTCCACTGGCGCCATTCCATCGCTTAATGTCCAATTCAACTGAATTGTTTAGGTGCAATCGATGGAGGAAAGTTCTTCAAGAGACCACGAAATTTACCGAATTAAGGGAGTGTGCGGGCGAGAATCGTCTGAGAATAGAAGCAGGAGGAATGTATTATCAGGCACTCATTGAACACCATATGCAAGCCTACGTTGCAGGTGCTTTCGCGAGAGACGGTTTCATCAATGGTGCTGTTCGTCTAGCAAATCAAGCGACAGACATGTCCGGACAAATGCAGGAAGAAATCGTCCAGATGTCGTCGTTCGACGACGAGGCTTCTGAGCGAACGGTCTTATTCGGCGTACTATATCAAATCCTGACTTATATTGAATATATTCTAGCGATAGGAGTCGTACATACCACTGAAATCGAGGATGGAAGCAGTGCCGGGGAGCATCTTGCGAATCTCAAGATTGATTTAGAGACGAAGGTGCCGTATATCACTCGCCCGAAGCAATGGCCGACTTATAGTCCGCGCGTTGGGATTGACTATTGGTAGCGAGTGGATAGAGAGCTATTTAACGCATTTCGGACGCCAAGGACATCTGTCCCAAAAAGAGAAGATCCTGTAGGGGAGCTCACACGTGAGCGAATGTCTATGCCGCAGGCGAGGGGTCGAAATCTGCGGAGTTTCGACCGTCATTGGGATCGCAAGCCACCGATCCATGGCTTGCAGACGGTTCTGTCCGTCGGCAGATTTCGCCCACCAGCCCGCAACGCACTGCATCGCTTCCTTCCAGCGGGCGCGACGATGAGGATCCGTTGGGAGCGGGAATCCAACCACACGGCTGGCGGCCGTTGGGGCTGACGTCGGCGACTCGTCTCAGCCCGAGTCCGCCGATGTCGATGTTGGTTTCGCCGCAGAGCACCAGGTCGCTGACGACCTTGCCTGTGGCCGGCGAGAGGCCGAGGCCGTGCGCCGACGCCGTGACCGCCACGTAGTTGCTCGGGCAGTCCAGGAAGTCGATGATCGGCAGATAGTCTGCGGCCTGCTCCACCACCTCGCGTTCCCAACTCCCGGAGGCCGCCGTTCTTCACCCTCTCCGAGGGGAGAGGCAGATTCGGGCGTCTTCGGCCGAAATCGGTGAGGGGTCCTCGGGGCAACCACCTTTCGGGTTACGCAACTGTCTCCTCTCGGAGAGGGTTGCGGTCAGAATCTTCCGGGCAACCTCTCCGGAGCTAAGCAAAGGTCGCCAGCTGAGGTCCGCTCAAAACTGCTGGCGGCTTCCCCACCGGTCGGTCACACTGCCCGCGACCGCCCCAAAGGGAATCAATCAAATGCCTTCAATGCGACCCAACCGCGTCAAGCACAAGCTCGCCGCCGGAAAACTGGCCACCGGCGTCATGGGCACCGGCATGACGGCGGATCTGATCGAGTGGCTGGGCCCGCTGGGCTTCGACTCCGTCTGGCTGGAGGGCGAACACGGGCCGCTCGACTACCGGGACATTCCCGACCAGTCGCGCGCCGCCGACCTCTGGGGCATGACCTCCATCGTGCGCGTCAACGAGAACCGCTACGGCCCCATCTACCGCGTGCTGGATCTCGGCGCCCAGGGCGTCTGCGTGCCCCACGTCGACACGCGCGACCAGGCCAAGGCCGTGGCCGACGCGTCAAAGTTCTATCCCGTGGGCAAGCGGGGCATGACCACCTCGCGCCAGGGCTACGGCGTCTCCGACTTCCTTGAGCGGGCCAACGATGAGTGCCTGGCCATCATCCTCATCGAGGACATCCTGGCCGTGAACAACCTGGACGAGATCCTGCAAGTCGAAGGCGTGGACATCTTCTACGTCGCGCCCGGCGACCTGGGTCAAAGCCTCGGCCACATGGACTCCACGCACCCCGAGGTTCAGGAAACGATCGACCGCGCGCTGGCGACCATCGTCGCCTCAGGCCGCCACGCCGGCACCCTGGTCACCTCCGCCAACGTCGAACGCTACGTCGACATGGGCGTCGGCTTCGTCACCACCGGCCTCAACGCCTGGATATCCGAAGGCGCCAAGGACTTTCTGGCGAAAGCTGGAGCCGGTTAACGTGGCGGGTGCCTCAGTTTGATGTTCAACGAGTCTCCCTGCGCAAGTCACCGAGACTCTGCTCGCCATCCGAGGATCCGCCGTTTGGCTCAAGCTCATGCCTGAGAAGAGGCCCGCTGATCGACATCGCGGCCCAGCAGTAGCTGCGAATGGCATCTATCTTGTTTCGTGCACGAAGGGCAAGCTAGCTGGTCCGGCACCGGCCAGGGATCTCTATTCCAAGTCTTCGTGGTTTCGCAAGGCACGTGCCTACGTAGAAAAAACTGGCCAACCGTGGTTCGTGCTGTCAGCCAAGCATGGCCTCGTTCACCCTAATGAGGTAATCGAGTGGTATGAACTCGCCCTGAGCAAGGACTTCTCAACCGAGCAACGCCAACATTGGGCGCGTAGGGTTCTTTCCCAGTTGTCTCCTCACTTGAATGGTGTTGATTGCATTACGTTTCTGGCCGGGCAACAGTATCGACAGTACCTAGAAAAGCCACTACGAGATCAAGGCCTCGTTGTATGTGCTCCCATGGAGCATGTTCCGTGGGGAGGTCAGCAGCCTTGGTTGGATCAGCAGTTCAGGAAATTGTGTCGGGACACCAGTGCCTGATCGGCTCGCGGACAGGCTCCGCTTCTACGAACTGCTAGAGAGACTCGCTAGTCAGGTGGGCGGTCCAAGACTCTTAGGGAACTGCCACGCGACGATGGATTGGCCTCCTCGTGGGGTGTATTTCTTCCTTGAGTCTGGAGAAACTCGATCATCGACTGGCGACGGCGACCGCGTGGTTCGGGTCGGTACGCACGCGCTGAAGTCCGGTGCCAAGAGCACGTTGTGGCGACGGCTTTCGCAACACCGTGGAAGTTCTAGCACCGGCGGCGGAAACCATCGGGGCTCAATATTTAGGCTCCTGGTCGGATCTGCCCTCGCCAATCAGAGCAGGACTCCGCTTCCAGACTCGTGGGGCGTCAGTTCGAGTGTGCGTGGGGCAGCGCTAAAGCTTGGAGTCGAGAGTTCCGCAATCAAGGAAGCTGAGACGGATCTTGAGCGGCGAGTAAGCGCCTATATCGGCCAAATGCCATTCCTGTGGCTGAACGTCGACGATCGGCCCGGACCAGAATCCGATCGGGATCTGATCGAAAGAAACTCAATCGCGCTGCTTAGCGGATATCGCTCACCCGCCGCCGACACTCCATCACCGGAGTGGCTGGGCAATAGCAGTGACAGGGAACCCGTACGTCGTTCTGGGCTATGGAACAACCGTCACGTGGATGCAGCGTACGATCCGTCGTTTCTTGACCTTATGGAATCGTGGATTGAAGGCTCGGTTAGGTAACACTGGACTGAACCCGGCCCGCGCTCCCCTCACGTTTCCAAAGCGGCGGCAGTGTCGGCGCTCAAGTCCCGCAGCTGCGTCGGCCGCACGTAGATCTCTTCGATTAGCGTGCGGCCGGGCATGCAAGCGCAGAGCCGGACGATCTCGGCCAGGTCTTCGGAGTGCATCATCGTCGCGCGCGCCTTGGCGTCGGGCACCAGCTTGCGGCGTTCCAGGATCGGCGTGTCGACCTCGCCCGGGAAGATCGTGCAGGCCCGCAGCCCGTGGCTACGTAGCTCGTTGTTGATGCTCTTCATCACGCTTGCGACGGCCGCCTTGGCGGCGCCATAGGCCACGCCCGCCATGGGGCTGGCGGTAACGGCCGCGTACGACGAGATGGTGATGACGGTCCCGCTGCCCCGCTCCAGCATCCCCGGCAACGCCGCTTGCGTCAAAACCAGCGGAGCCGTCACATTCAGCCGCTGCACGCCCTCAAAGTCGTCCGGTTCGATCCTGCGCACGGTGCGCGACCTGCTGCCCCCGCCCGCGTTGTTCACCAGCACGTCCAGCCGCCCGAACTCAGCCTCCGTCTGGGCCACAACCTCGCGCGCCGCGCCGGGATCGGTAATGTCGGCCGAAAGAGCCAGTGCCCTACCGCCCCCATCCCGAATCATGGCCGCCGTCTCATCCAGCAACCCCTGTCGCCGTCCAACCAACCCCACCGCCGCCCCTTCCCCCGCCAGCGCAATCGCACTCGCCCGCCCAATCCCCGTCCCGGCCCCCGTAACCAACGCGACTTGACCCTCTAGCTGTTGCATCGCCCCACTTACCCTTCGCGGCTGCTGGATTCTCGGAATCGGCTCACTCAAAGTGGCGGCTCCACGTCCGCCGCCTGGCGACGCCAATCACCGCGTCCATCATGTCACCCTTGCGCCACGGCGGCTCGGTCAATCCAGCCGCCTTCGCCGACCCAGTCGCCTTTTCTGCACGCAAGCAGGGACCCTCCCGCCGTCCCCCGCTGTCCTTTCCACGTAGGGGCACACCTTGTGGGTGCCCTCTTGTCCTGCGGGCCCCCCTCTGTGCGTGCCCTATTCTCCGGCGGCGCGCCCCTTGTGAGTGCCCTCTTCTCCCGCACCCACCCCGTTCGTGCTGACCCCGGGCCGGAGCCCTTTGGACAGCCCGCCCTGAGCCTTTCAAAGGAGGAATCTCGCCCGCCCTCCCTCCTCGCCGTCACTCGCTGCCTGATTCGCCCACTTCATTCCTCTGCTCTCGCATGCACACCGTCACCCGCCCAGCTCGCAGTCCGGTAGGCCTAATGCCTTGCGGTCGAGCACCGGCAACGCCGGCGGCACGCATCCAGTAAGTTGATTTCCCCTGAGGTATACGTGCGTCAGGCTGGGCAGTTGGCCGAGGCTTGGCGGGATCGGTCCGGTAAGCGCGTTGTCGCTCAACTCCGCCGTCTCCAGCCGGGTCAGCCTGCCAAATTCGGGCGGAATCGGGCCGACCAGTTGGGTACCCCGGATATCCAGGAAGCGCAACTGACGCAGGTTCCCGAGTTCCGGAGGAAGCGGACCGGAAATCTTGCGGCCAGTTAGCCAGAGGGACTCAAGCCGCCCCAGGTTTCCCCAGTGGGCCGGAATCGGGCCGTGGAGTCCGCGTCCGGTCACGCTCAGCTTCTGCAACTCGGTTAAGTCGCCGATCGCGGCCGGCAAAAGACCGCTCACCGTCTGCAGGCGCGGGCCGTCATCGAGCCACAGGCCCGTCACCCGCGGCGGACTTCCGGCCACGTCCACGTTCAACCACTGGTCGATGGGCGTGTCGGCATTCCAGTCGAAGTCAGGCCCTTGAGCAAATATCGTGTGACGCAGCCCCACCAACACCTGGCAGTCGCGAACCAAGCCAGGATTGGCCTCAGGCTGCGGCACGACGATCCCAGCCTCACAATCGGCCCATTTCGCCGTGATGCCAAAATTCTGGGCGCCCACCGCCACGGGCGGCTTCCCTTCCTCCATCCAGGCCAGCGCTCGCGGATCGGTCCAGTCGGGCGCCGCGTGCTGGAGGATCACCTCGGCGTCATACGTCCGGCGACTGACGACCGCGATGCGCGACCCGTCCGGCGACCAGGCCGCCGCGGGATGCAGTCCAAGCGCGTAGCGTCTGATGGCGCTCGCCAGATCTGTCTCGGACGCATAGCGCGGGGATCTGCCCACCGGCGTTCCGTCGGTCGCAACGACGCAAAACCCCGCGCCGCACGTGTAGAGGATCTGGTCACCCGCCGGCGACCACGCCAGCGTCTCGATCCAGGCCTCGGAAGCCCGGAAGACCCGGGACCCCTCCCGCTCGTTACGGCGCATGCGCTGCCGGCCCGTGGTCAATTCCCAATCGTCGATGGCGGTGACCGGCCGCGCGTCCGTCCCATCCGCCCGCATGGTGATCAGCTCCACCGCCTCGGTGCCCACCGGTCGGGCCACCGCCAGGCGCCGGCCATCCGGCGACCACGAGGGGGGACTCACCGCGACCGCCAGCCGCCGCAACTCCGTCCCATCCGCCCGCACGGTGACGAGCATCGGCCGACTCGCAGCAGACTCTTTCTCGACAAACGCCAGCCGCTGCCCGTCGGGCGACCACTGCGGTTGATGCAGCAGCCGTTCGCTGATCAGGGTCCCGCTTGACAGGCCGCGCACGTCCGAGCCGTCAGGCGCCATCGTGAACAGGCGCACGTGTTTAAGCCCAGCGCCACGAAGCGCCGACCGTAGGGGGGAGTGCCCGGTCAAGAAGGCGATCCGGCTGCCGTCAGGCGACCACGCAGCGAAGTTGTCAAACGTGTCACGCGTCGTCAGGCGCCGCGACGTCCCGTCGGCAACGTCCACCACGGCCAGGTCGTACTGGAAGTCACTCACGTCCAGCAACCGGCCGGCCTTGACGGCGGGCTGCCGCGGAAATGCGCAGGTGGAGTACACGAGCTGCCGGCCGTGCGGAGACACGCTGAAGGCCGCCATGGGACCCAGGTTGTCGCCGGCCCCTTGCTCCACGGGTCGGGTCGGCCACGTATCTTCGATCGTCCGCACCCGCGTGCCGTCCGCAAGCACTCGGACATCCTCTGTGGTTTCCCGGATGTCGGAGCGCGTCGCCCGCGTGGCGACCATCGGCCGAATGCGCGCGCCGTCCGCCGACGCCGCGTAAGCGGCGGCACCCTGCGAAAAGAACACCTCCGATCCATCCGGGCGCCACGCCACGAATTGCTGCCCTTGCCATGCCTCCGCCTCCCCGCCGTGCAAGCAGCCTGACGGGTCGCGAAAGGTGTCCGCGTGCACCCTGACCACAATCTCACGCCCGGGCTGCGACGCCACGGTTGCTGTGCGCGCCGGCTCAACCTCCGGCGTCGACTGCGGCTCCGCGGCGGGCGTAGCCGTTGGCGTTCCCTCTCGCGTCGGCAGCGGAGTTACGTCTGGCGTGACTTCCGCGCGAGCGCCCGGCGTCGGTTCGCGCGCCGCCGGCGCGGTGACCGCCGCCGGCGTCCCTGGCGCCGGTGTCCGTTCGCCGTCACCCGCAGCCTCTACCATCGTCGAAGTCGGCGTCGCCAGCGAGCCCCGGCCACGGGGCTGGGAGTCTACGCTCGCCGCCGCCCGCGTATCCGCGGTGGCCGATGGCGTGCCGCCGCGCCGCCCAACCGTCGCTGCAATCGCCGTCCGTTCCGTCGCCGGGACTGCCGTTAGCTGGTCGGCGGTTCCGCTCTCCACCACCGGTCGAGGGAGTGGCACGGCAGCCGACCTCGCGGAGTCATCAGCCTCGACACACCCCGCCAGCCCCGCCAGCACAGCGACAATTCCGCCAGCAACTCGCCGCCGCCAGCCCTGCTTTGGCCAGGACACGAATCCACGCCTACCGTCGGTCCGGAGCATCAGACTCCGTTCTGATCCAACAAGCTACCCGCCATGGCGTCCAATGGGCATGGCGATCAGTCACCCTCCCCAACAGAGCCCCTAAGCCCCACAGTCCGGGACTCTTCACGGGCTTGGCGTCGCGAATCAGCAACCGCTTTCGGTCCGGACGCACCGCGACATCGGCAGTTCTTCGGTGCATCTCCGCCGCCACCGTCCCCCGCAACCCGCAGGCATAGACGATGGATTCCAGGTCCTGCGATCTCGCGCCCGCGACGGTCTCTGTCTGAGCCGCCGTCCCGCCAGTCACAGCTGCGTCCAAATCCTGTAGGGGTGCCCCTTGTGGGTGCCCAGCGGCAACGTCTCCCAACGGCCCCAAACCACCCCGGCAATCCCCTCTGCCATCCCGGCGTCTTCAGCCGGGATCCAGCGCCATGTTCAATCCCAGCGCAGCCTGCCACCCCGTCCGCACACGCATCCCGAGCGCACTTCCCCCGTCTCTCACTCCTCTGCGCTCTCCCCTCTCCACTTCCTCAACTGAACACATGCCCCACCAAAGTGAACACATTCGGCCGGAAACTGAACACATCGGCCCAAGAACTGAACACTTCCCCCTGACCCACTGAACACATCCCCGTCACCCCGCCGTCCGCAGAGGGCCTGCCCTGAGCTTGGCGACGGGAGATCCAGTCCTCGATCCCCGCCAGCCCCACCCGTTCGTTGTCAGCCGGTTCGCCGTCTTCGGCGGGCCGTGTCGAACCACACCCCCTGGCACCCAACCCTCCCAGGCGAGCCGTCTCTTTTTTCCCGTCACTGCGCTCCCCTGCGTCCACCCGCCACATTCCCCTGCTCCCCTTGACCGTCGTAATCATATCGTGTACGCTCGGGTCACCCTGTCCAACGCCCCCCGCAACCTCCATGCTCGCCCGCCTCGTCCGCCTTCTCGCCGCTTCTCCGCCACTCACGTTGCTACCTGCTCAACCTCCCATCGCTCACCCCCGCTTTGCCCCCGTTGCCGTCTTCTCTCAACGCCCACTTCTCTCAGCTCACTTCTTCCTCAACCCCTCGCCACGTTCGCGCCCGCAGCGTCCCTGGCGCCGTCGAGCCATCCCAACCTTCCTTGCCGACCCGCCAAAAAATCCGGCCCAAGCTATCTCTCGCCGGCCCGCCCCCAGAGGGGGCGGGCCGGCGAGAG